>JAAUUE010000096.1 GCA_012031635.1 Coleofasciculaceae cyanobacterium SM2_1_6
GGGATGAGGGGCTTTTTCCTTATTCACGCAAGAGGTCTAATGCTTTCTAAGCTGAAGAAAAAACGTAACAGCAACTCGATCGCCTACTGTTATGATGGCAGTGATCGTACAAAGCAGCCTCTTGGTATACCCTTAATCCACCGATGAAACTATGGCAAACTCTGGTTCTCCGCAATGCCCTTTCACCACGCCGGGGATGGTGTTGCATTCTGAAGCTTTTGTGGGGCGAGTGAACGAAATCAAGTTTATTATCAGTCGTCTACAGGATAATCACCAGCCTGCCAGTGTTACTATTGTCGGCGATCGACAAAGTGGCAAATCTTCCCTGCTATATCATATTTATCAGACTTACCACATTCATATTAGAGGACATCAAGTAGATCGATTTTTGGTGATTTATGTATCTTTGCAAGATGCCAACTGTCGGACTCAAGCAGATTTTTATCAAACTATTGCTAGAGAGACTCTCAAACAGCCTCAAATCCACAAGTTCCCCAACCTAGAAGCTTCTTTGCAAGGAGATATTCCTGACGCAGGAGCCTTTTCCAAAGTTCTAGAAGTGTGGAAAACCGAGGGAGTTATTTTGGTAGTTTGTTTGGATGATTTTGAGAATTTCCTCGATCGTCCCAAGGAGTTTGACAAGGATTTTTACGATAGCCTCCGCAACTTAATTAGTCTCAAGGGTCTAATGTTGATCATTGCTTCCCGAAAACTGCTGCTGGTATACAGCAAAAAGAAAAAGATCACCTCAGATTTTTTTAATGTTACTGCTGATTGCCCTCTGAAGGACTTAACCGATGAAGAAGTGATGGCTCTAGTCCAACTTCCTAAGAATGGGCTACCAGCCTTACGAGAAAACTACCGATCTCTAGCCAGAGAATGGGGTGGAAAAAATCCCTGTTTGTTGCAAATAGCCGCTCGGTGTTTGTGGGAGGCTCAAGAGCATAATCGAACAGTAGATTGGGCGAAAAGACAATTTGATAACAAGGTTAGGGGCGTACCCCGGAAGTTTCATTTGTTTAAGCTTTTCTATGAATCTATAGCTTCTTTGGGGGATTTGACTCAAGAACTTGGAGATATGGTAGATAGGGTGGGTAGTTTTGGGAAAGGATTGGTGGTTATTGTGTTATTAATATTTGCGCTGACTGGATTGGTCACGATAAACTCGCAGCAAGTACCGGGTTGGTTTTTTCGGAGTCCTGAAGAACCAAAGGCAACGCCTAAGTAAATGTTTGGTGAGAAGTGTTCACCCATTCTTGTCATATTTATGGTTCAGGTATGGAAAGTCCCTTGCAGATCTTTTTTGCAAGCTGATTCTTGATTTCATTATGGCGTGGGATAGCCTCCATTTCTCCTGTCTCAGGATTTACCCACAGAGAATGTCCTGCTCCTTCTCTTTTTAAAATGCAGCCAAATTTTTTCAAATATCTGATTAAGTCTCCTCTTTTCATGGAAATACAATTTCTCTATAAATTACTGTGGGAGATGCTTTAGTGATTGCTTGCTCTCTTAACTCCTCAAAGATAAGTTGTATGGCAAGTTGTAAATCTTCAAAACATTCCTCTATAGTTTCTCCTTGTCCATTTGCACCAGATACTTCTGGACAATAAGCAAAATAGCCACCTTCTTCAGCTTGTTCAATAATTGCGGTTAGTTTTTTCATCTCGATAGTGCAGATATTACTTATGAGTTTATAAGCGATTACAATGCCAGAAAGATCACTACTTTGTCTAAATATTATAGTTGCTGCTTTTTCAAATATGGCGTTCTGCTCGTATTATGGAGTGACAGGAGGGGAATGTTTATGGCGGTTGGTCGATGGTCGGAATTTAAGACTTATGGGGCAGAATGCGCCCAGTTGCTCTATCAAATATATTTCCAGCCCTACACTCTGAATCAACGCTTGCGGGAGTTGCACCCGGAGCTGGATATCACGACTAATGCTTTTCAGTTCAGAGGAGAATTTGCTGAGCATCCGGGGCTAGAGCGCTATGCCCAGCAGAGTTGGTGGCTAACTGCCTTGGCTCCTGTGGTTGCCATCCTGATCGTGGCTCCGGTGTATTCCTTGGGGGCAGAGGAGCCGTTTGATTTTAGATCGAGTGGATTGTTTCTTTTGGGCTGGTGGAACGAATTTTGGACAGAAAACGAAGAGCAGCAGAGTTTACTATTGCGCCTAGCCCAGCAACAACCTCTCATAGTAAGCGATCGCCCGGCTTTGGCTCAACTCCAAGAAAAATCTATTCTCGATCGGCTAGAAGGCAACAATTATCAATTTCAAATTCCCCTCATCCAAAAATTTGTAGCAACCAAAATTCTGTAGCTATGCTAACCTTCCCGCTACTGATTCCCATAGAACTGCTTGCTCTCCTAATTTTTCTGACTCAGCGATCGCCTCCAACGCATCTTGCAAATCTAAACGATTTTCAATAATCTAGACGCTACGACACAGGAAATCTACGGCTTCTTGAAGATTCTCCATAATTAGATCTGGTTGATATTTTTCTAGCTGGGTGCGGTTGCGAATCCCACACAATAGACCAATTACCTTAACTCCGTGGGTTTTGGCGGCAATAATATCTGCCTCTGTATCGCCGACCATCCAAGTTCCGGCGGCAGGAGATAGTTCTTTTAGGGCTTGTTCCATGAGGAGGGGTTTATCGTTGGTATCGCCAGTTTTGATGTAGTCGTTGCCGAGGCAATAGCGCTGGGCTGGGGGAAAGAATTGTCCTAGATTGTTGCGATCGAGGGCTTCATCCAGCTCCCGAACCCGGCGCATGGTCATCACCACAATATCTATCCCTGCATTTTGAGCGGCTTTCAAGGCTGGCACTGCCTCCGGTTGTAGGCGATCGTGGACTAGGTAGGGCATGGTATGGACGGTTTCCCGGCGCATTTTTGCAAAATTCCGGGCTTGCACAGATTCCAAGCCAGAGCGCCGACCAATTTCGACTTCGGGAACCTGCGATCGCTTCAACTCCCAAAATTCCTCCTTTGATAGCTTGATAATCTCCTGATCCGGCAACCCCAGTTTTTCTAGGCAAAATTGATAAACCCGATAGTAGCGATCGGAAACATCCATAATCGGCCCGTCAAAATCGGTAATAAGTCTTAGCATAGGTAGAAAAATAGTAAGTTAAATCAAACAGATCAAGCTAAAACCCATAATTACAGGAGACTCCTAGCAACTTTGGCTAGTCGAAGGAGGACATTTGGCAAAACTCAGTTTAAGCCGTTGAGCCATGGATTTTGTGCCTATAGCTGTGGTTTCCACCACCAGCAACTTGTAAAACAGCCTCTTAATACTCAAACCAGCAAATCTCCGGGAGTCTGAATATCTTGCCTAAAATATTTTATTAGTTAATTAGAGAGTTTTTAGGGATTTTCAGCAAATATTCCCAAAATTTTTATTGGCTGTGGTGCCAGCCCTTACGTAGCCCGGAGATGGCGTTGGTGTTGCTCTTGTTCCATGGCTGTAAACAAAGCCCGAAAATTTCTGGCTCCGAAGCCCTGAGCGTGCGATCGCCTCTCGATCAGCTCAAAAAAGAATGTAGGCTGGGAAAATATCGGCTGGGTAAAAATTTGTAGTAGGAGGGATTCTGGACTTTCTGCCTCCCAGTCAACGAGGATTTCTTGGGATTTGACAACCGCTAACTCTTGGGAACTTAGGGCGATCGCTCCCCTAGCTTGCAATTCTTGGTAATAATCTGGACTTATGGGCAAAAATTCTACGCCACTACCTCTTAACTGTGTCACTAATTCGGTAATAGTGTGGACTTGTAAGGCAAGATGTTGAATCCCCGCCCCGTGATTTAAGTCTAAAAATTCTTGGATTTGGGAATTGGCAGAGGTTGGTTCATTAATCGGCAACTGAAAACCCGTCTGTGGATCCAACAACACTTGGGAACACAATCCGGAATGAGGGGTGGCGATCGAAAACTCTTGCTGGGGTTGGAGTTGAAAAACCTGTTGATACCATTGCACCGCCTGCGCCAATTCTCCCGGAGGCACATTCAAAACTAAGTGATCAATTCTGATGTAAGGTGATGATTTGGGGAGAGAAAAGAGAGATGAACTTGGAGAAATATATTGATAAATACTGGGTTTCTTCAGTAAAGTATGGCTCAAAGTTCCCCAACTTTTAATCTTAGCTGAGGTAATCTCTTGGGTATTTTGAATATCTTGAATATTTTGGGTATTTTGATAATCTTTCTGAAAGCCTTGATAAATCTTTCCCCCATAGATTGCCGCCCTTGCTAGAATCCCTGGGAGGTCATCCACCACAAGGGCAATATCTACCACCCCGGGGGGATGAGTTTGGAGGAAATTAGCTACAGGGCTATGCCTATCTAGGGAAGAAGATAGGCGAAACTGCACCATTCCCGACCCAAGGATTTCTGTATGAGTATGCTTATTAATCTCTGTACCTAAACTTTGAAAATCCAGATTTGCTTGGAACCAATGGCTCCATTTTCTAGCATCTTCTACATAAAAATGGACATGATCAACGTACATATTCTCTCCAGTTGTTGATACTTTTGTTGATGCTTCTGTAGGTAATTTCTAGGCAATTTATGGGTGATCTATCAGCAGTTTACAGGTAATTTATCAGTAATTTATCAGTAATTTATCAGTAATTTATAACTCATCAGTAATCTATAATTCATCAGTAATTCATTAATATAGCAATCCTAAATCATTTGTTATAGTGCTAGACAGCTTAATTAGGACAAGGCTAAATACGTTGGCTGAGCGAAGTCGAAGCTGAGTTCGTCCTAACTTTTATGGCAACAACTATAGATTAGATTGTTTCTGGTAAGTGACTTTACCCGCCGCAGGCGGGTAAAGTCACTTAGGACTGCTATCCTTGCTAGAAAAATAAATGGCTTTCTGGTTGGAGGTTGATTTCTAGGGGGACGGCTTGGGGTGGAGAGTTGAGGGCAAACATAATAGCTTGGGCAGCAGTGGTGGGGGTAAGCATTTTCGATCGATCGACCTTTAGCGTCACCTGATCCCAAAAAGGAGAATCTACTCCTCCAAAGTAACACAAGGTAAATTTAATCCCGTAGCGCTTCAGCTCCTCCGCCATGGATTTACTAAAACCCACCACCCCAAACTTAGAAGCACAGTAGGCTGCCGCCATTGCCATAGGGTGCTTCCCTAAAATGCCGATCACATTACAAATATGCCCGCTCTTCTGCTCCTTCATCACGTTTGCTGCCGCTTGGCTGGTATAGAAACTGCCCTTGAGGTTTAAGTCCAGCATCAAATCTAAATCCTCTGGGGTAATTTTGTTGTATTGCTTCATCACCCCCGCCCCCGCCGCATTCACAAGGACATCGATCGCCCCCAACTCTGCTACAGCTTTTTGCATCAAATCTTCTACCTGCTGGGGCTGGGTAATATCTGTGGGGATAACAAGGGTATCAGTTGCCAATTCTGCTGCTAGAACATTTAAGGTAGCTGGATTTCTGCCTACTAAAACCAACTGAGCACCCTGGGCTGCCAATTCCCTCGATACAGCGCTGCCGATGCCCCCCGAAGCCCCCACTACCACCACAACTTTATCTTTCATGTTCTTTATATTTCTTCATGATTTTTTACATATGTTTACTATCTTAACAAAGAATTTCCTAGGAATTTAATACTTGAGGGTGGCAGAGAGGTGTTGTTTCACTAGTTGGTAGAAATGTTGAATGGGGGGAATTTGTAAACGATCGCTCGTGGTCACGAGGACTACTTGACGGCTGAAGGTAACGGGGCGATTCTCTAAGGGAGTTGCTACGCCGTGGCGGGGGGGAGTGGTGGCAATAGAACGCACGGCTAAGGTGGGGTCTTTCTCGGAGTCGATGATCGCCGATCGAGGTAGTAAGGCAATCATCTTACTTTGGCGGACAACCCCCCGGAAGGCATCGGGAGTATTTAACTCTAGGGCAGCGTGGAGACTGACTCCCAACTGGGAAAACTGCTCTTGAATAATGCGTTGCATTCCGTAGCCATGCTTAAACACCACTTGGGGAAATGGGGCAAGGTCTGCCCAAGTCACTAGGGGAAATTCGGCGAGGGGATGATCCGCCGCCATCAAAACTTCGATCGGTTCATCAAAGAGACTCTCGACCACCATCTCATTATTATTGGTTAAATAGCGATTATGCATGACGATCGCCATATCGACTAAGCCATCTTTGAGGACTTTCAAAGCTCGATCGCTCCCCAACGCCGTCACCCGCAACTGCACTTGAGGATAATCGGCACAAAATTTCTGCAACACCGGGGGCAGATGGTAGGCACACACCGAATGAATCGCTGCTACACATAGTTCTGGCTGCTTCCCTTCCCGGAGTTCCTGTAGTTCTTGGGTGGCATTGTGCCAATCTTGGGCAATTTTTTTGGCATAGCGCAATAACCGCTCGCCAGCGATCGTCAACTTAGAATGATTGCTCCGATGAAATAAGGGTAGCCCTAGCTCTGTTTCCAAAGCCTGTACCTGACGGCTAACAGTAGATTGGGTCACTCGGCACCTCTGGGCTGCCTGTTGAAAACTTCCCGTTTCTGCCACGGCCAAAAAAGCCTGTAACTGATCAATACGCATGAATTAGTTAGCCAAATATTAGCCAAAGACAAGGATGGTTTAGTGAATCTAACTAAATTTTTCCCCCGACTCTGTAGCAGAACTTACCGAAAAGATAGGTTTCTAGCCCCCCGCCCAGAATTACTAATAAATCTGTCAATCATCAACTACCCATTGTTCAATGCGATCGGGCTACACAAAACAAGATTTTATCTACCATTGGTGGTGCTATTGGTGGTATGAAGTGGGCAATATCCACACTACTAAGGACTGATATCTAAATACTACCGATAACCCTACTGTTGACACTCCCACGTCTAAAGAGCGTGGGATTCTTTAAGAGTCCAGAATCTAGACCTTAAGGGCGTAGTCAAAGCACCCCTACCAACTCCATCAAGATTAAATCCCAATGTTGTCGCTACCTTTCTTAAAATATTTGCCGCACCATTACAGTCAGCATTGATATACCAATTATTTGCAGTCCGGTACAAACCTCTCTTAACCCGCTTGCCAGATTCTTGCCACACTTCGACCTTGCTCAGTGCTAGCCCTTCGGGTTTTTCACCAAATGTAGGTAGCTCATCCGAGTCTAGAAAACTAGCCTTAGAAGTGTAAGATTCCTCTGTTTCCACAAACTTAATTCCGTACTGCTCACAGAGTTGCTTAATCCTATCTTTCAATCTCCCTGTAGGTATCTGGACAAACTTCTGGTTAGTATTAGAGCCTAAATTTATTGAGTCCTTCTGCCCTTTATTCCAACCAAATACCACAGTGCCGATCTGGTTCTCTAGGCAATGATTAATCACCATCCGAGCAGCCTTGTTAATAGCATCCCTAACCTGCCTATTCCTTCTCTCAGTGACACGGGCTAATTGTTTAGACCAAAATCCTTGAGGTTGATTTTCCTTGAGAATAGATACCCGCTTGTTGTACCACTGATTCAGGGATTTTAGGTGTCGTCCATCAACTATGAAACTAGTTCCTACGTTGGACACGCAGGTTAACCAGTTGTCAATTCCGTGGTCAATTCCTAAAACTTTAGAACCGTCTACTTGAGCTTGATTAGTTTCTACTTTGTATACAAGCTCTAAATAAAACTCTCCATTCCTAGGAAGTATCCGGTATTCCCTAATATTCTTATATTCAAGATTAGAAGGCATAGGTAGGTAAAAAGCATCTAATCCGAACCATGCTTTTACCTTGTTTCCTAGGGGAAATCTTAAACCTTCTTTCTTGAGCTTAATTGCTTGGGATGGGTAGGCAACTAAAGCTAAACCACCTTTCTTTTTGTAGCTGGGGATTCGAGGCTTTTGAGTTACTGAACCATTGGCTATCCCTTTTAATAACCCAACAAAGGATGAGAAGGATTCTGCTACAGCCATGACAGTTTGTTGAGCTACTTGGGAGTACATAGCCCCGTAGTGAGGATTCTGCTTTAGCTCGTTAATTAGGGCAAATTTATTCACTACTTTTTCTGTCTTAAAGTAAAGTTGTCTAGCGTAGTAAATAGCACAGTTGTTGAGTTTGTTTGACTCACTGCATAGATATTCCAAAACTGCTTTAAGCTCTTGATCTGGGTTGATCCTGACTTGTTGACAACCAAACATTTTGTTTAACCTCCTCTATCTAGGGTATCATCAAAGATTAGGATTATTTGAGGTTTGAGGGAGAAGAGATTGGAGTATTTGGTTAACTCCGTACCTACGTTAACCCGCCTTATATCCCACGGCTAAAGCGCATGGGTTTTACGGTGTTTTCTATAAATTGTTAACTGTAAATTGTTAACTAACACTTCGACTTCGCTCAATGCAAGTAACTGATAACTGATAACTGATAACTGATAACTATTAACTGTTTAATCCGGTTTCTCGGACGAATATTTATTTTGACGGTGTTCGTGGTAAAAGTCATACCATTGCTTAGAACTACGGATTGCTAACCACAAAAGCAACAGGGCAATTAAGCCGCCTTGGTTGGGAGCGTCAAAGGCAAAAATTACTAAGAAAATACAGAGGACATCTTGTAGCAACACTAACCAAATCGGTAAACCCCGGAGGCGATAGAACCATCCAGTTTGTACCAATTGCAAAACAAAAGCCACCAACCCCCCCACGATCGCCACTAACCATCCCAGTTCGTAGGTTAGATTAGTAAACTTGGTCACGGTGATCCCCAAAATGGCTCCGGCGATCGGGCTGAAGCCTAACTGAACAACTTGTAAAATTCTCTGTCCGACTAATTTCTTGGAGGCAAACACCTCAAATAATGACCAACTCACCAACACACACACTACAACTTGAGGATGAATCGCTGATAAAATCGGTACTCTTGACCATAATTTTTCATTCTCTATGAGACCAATGACCAACAAGGGCAAGGCAATGCGCATTCCGGCAGCAGCCGAGGCAGACAAAACAGCGAGAATCTCTAGCATTAGGGGTGAGCTTGAATCAGCGTTGGTAATTTTGGTAATTAATAATGGTAATTAGCTTCAGCAGTTATCTTTAGAAAAACAGGACTTAATTAATAATTCCGGTTAATATCAAAAACTTTCCCCAAAGCATACTCTAAAATTTGAGTAAATCGGATGAGGGTAAGTATCCTTCATTTGGCTTTTCCAGAAATCTTGTACTTAGTTTGAGATATTTCTATAGGGATCCTCAATCATTTTCTAAATTAGATTGCTGCTGGTAGGTTATTTCACCCGCCTGCGGCGGGTGAAATCAGTTAGGACTGCTATAGATATTTTGAGATAGTTTTAGATAATCTTTTAAAAATATTTAAGGATATCAATGGGTAATTAAAATTATAAAAATTATAATTTGCGGTATTGATCTACTCTAGCAAGCAATTTTTAAATCAACATTTAAAATCAATAAATTTAATGAGCCTCAGAATTTACGGCAATCGATTATTAAAAACGCTACCGGGCAAAGACACTAGACCCACTACGGCGAGGGTGCGGGAGGCGATCTTTAATATTTGGCAGGAAAGATTGGGGGGGTTGTGCTTGGTTGGATCTATGTAGCGGCAGTGGAGCTATGGGAGCCGAGGCACTAGTCCGGGGAGCCGAATCTGTAACGGGGATTGAGCGATCGCCCAGAGCTTGCAGTATCATTCAAGAAAACTGGCAACTAGTCGCCCAAGAAACCCAGAAATTTACCCTCCTCCGGGGAGATGTGACCCAAAAGTTAAAAAAATTAGCCGGGGAGCAGTTCCATCTCATCTACTTTGATCCCCCCTACAACGGCGATTTATACACCCCAGTTCTAGAATTAATTGCCCAACTCAAAATCCTCCATCCCACCGGAGAACTAGCCGTAGAGCATGATCCCAAATTACCCCTACCGGAGACGATCGGCTTAGAAATCTGCCGTCAAAAAACCTACAGTAATACTGGCGTAACTTTTTATCAGCCTAATTAATAAACCTGAATCCATTCTTTAACTTGATACTCTGTCCAAATCCCATTTTTCCAGTAGGGATCACTTTCGACTAGGTTTCTGACGGTAGTTTCATCAGGAGCTTCATAAATTGCAAAAACTTTAGTAACGTCTTTTGTTGGCCCCACGGTGATTAAAATACCCTCGGCTTTCTGGGCTGCTAAACCCGCCAGATGGTCTTCTCTGTAGGGTGTCCGTTTTTCTAATACATCTTCGCAGTAGCTACCCCACATCACGTATTTCGGCATAATTTTTATTTGTTTTTGTTAGCAATAATTTGTTAGTAACTATTTATTTTTGCTGGTAATTATAGCAGCCTAATTAACATGAGTTCGGGATAAAAAATACCCCTGATCCCATTATCGCTGGCTGAGCGAAGTCGAATTTATGCTGAGCGTTGTCGAAGTAGCCAAAACTCCACTCACGTTGGATAGTCAAGTTTGAGTCGATCGCCCCCGCATCACCCCTGCCGTGATCCCCAGAAAACCCAAGCCGACTAAGCCCGCAAGGGGATTTTTGCCCACTCCGGTGATCCAGTCAGAAACAGTTCCCGTATAGGTAATCAGATTCCCTACGTTAATGAGGTAATAGCCCCAAACTAAGCCGCCGTGGAGTCCGATCGCCAAACCTAGCTTACCGTTCGATCGTTGTTTTGCCCAAATTAATGCTAATCCTAGTAAGATCAACCCCGGAAACTGGGGCAGACTAGCGAGCATAGCTTCTAGGGGTTTGAGAAAATGCAGGGTAGCAAAAATTAGGGTATTCACGACCAAGCTCGTCCGCAAACTATAATCCCGGCGCAATTCATCCCAGAGCCAACCCCGAAATAGCAACTCCTCCGCCGTCCCGATCGCCAGAGACATTAATAAACCTTCTAGGACAATTTGCAGGAAATTCTGCCCCGGAGCCTGCCACCGGAGCCATCCCCACCAGCCTTGAAATAGAAACATCCCTGTTACTAAAGCGACCCCGATCGCTAACCCCAGCAAAATCAATTGTCCATTGCCCCAACTTGCCTCCAAACCGTACCTAGTCAGCAGCCTTGGTTCTTGGTAAACTACCCGACCCCACCACCGCAGCAGGATCACAAATTCTAGATAGAGTAGGACTAGAGTTAAGATAGACACAAGATTTTGATCAGCCACCAATAGATAAATTGGTGCAGCTAGGGGTAGCCAGACTAGAAGTAACAAGCTCACAAAAATACCCAGTCGTTTGCTTACTGGGTAATGGGCTATAATTTGGGGGTTGAATTTCACTAGATTTTGATTAAGGTTATGCGTCCAGTTATTTGTTGAATTATGTATTGATTTATTCGTCTGGCTCGATCGTGCTAGTCAAACCATGATTATTTAAAGTTTCAGCATAAAATTCAGCATGTTCTTGGGCGCAGGTAATCACTAAAGCCACACCACTGTGATGAGCTTCCATCATAATATTTACGGCTTGAGGCTGGGTTAGGCTACTGACGGTTTCCAGCAAAACCCGCACCACATACTCCATTGGGTTAAAGTCATCATTGTGGAGTAAAACTCGGTAACGGGGAGCCAGCCTCCGGACTGTAGAAGGTTTTTGAATAGTTTCAACAGACACGGCTTCCCTCTAGAACTAATTGTTAAGTTTAATAGTTTTTTTATAGATAGCTAGCCAAATATAACACTTTTATGCGTAGGAAACAAAGTCCTGCCAGCTAAAAATTAAATAGATGATTACACCAGTATTATTACACAGACTATTAATCCCCTAAAAGCAAAAACAGGTCTAGTTAACCGGGAACTAAGCCTGTTGATGTTTAATTAGGTTCGGTTGTCATTCCCAAGGGAAAGCAGTTAACAATATTTGTAGATTTAGCAGGTTAAAAGAATATAGCAAAAACTCGAAGAAATACTCTAAGCCTTCCGAGAATAAAACTCAACTACTAATAGTTCATTAATTTGCAGAGCAATCCATTCCCTTTCGACCACACCATTAACTTTGCCTGTCAGATTGGCTTTGTCAAATTCTAGGTGGCTGGGTAAGTTTGCTAGCCCGGGAAATTCTAGATTTTGGTTAACTAATTTCTTCGATCGTTCCGTATCTCTCACCCCAATTACTTCACCGGGACGGCATTGGTAACTAGGAATATTGACCACCCGACCGTTAACGGTAACGTGACCATGATTGACTAGCTGGCGCGCTGCGGGGACAGTTCCCGCCATTCCCAGACGAAATACAGTATTATCCAGACGCATTTCTAATAGTTGCAAGAGGGTTTGACCAGTAGAACCAGTCGCTCTTCTTGCCTTGCGGACATAACGTAATAATTGTTTCTCGCTCACGCCATAGTTAAAGCGGAGTTTTTGCTTTTCCTCTAGACGGACAGCGTACTCAGAGCGTTTCTTGCGGTTTTGTCCGTGCTGACCAGGAGGATAGGCTCGTTTAGCGGTTTTCCGACTTAAACCGGGCAATTCTCCTAGACGGCGGACGATGCGTAGTCGGGGACCTCGATATCGGGACATATGACTTTTCCTTAGTGTCTCCAGTATAAAATTTACTCAGAATTGCAATTATATCAGAGTTTTCCTATAGCAGTCCATACCTGCCGGATAACTATTCTATATTAATTTTGAATCAGCTTCATCAAGGAGTTGAGAAGGCGGGGATTGTGTGGGAATTGCAACGATTTACCGTTGTTGAGTAGTCTATAATGCAGAGAAATTTAGCCGTTCTTAATTTTCGTAATTATTTTTGTAATTATTTGTACTTGTTAACCTAACCATGAATGATCTAGTTCTCGATGTCCGTAACTTGCAAGTGAAGTTTAATGCTCCAGAGGAGAAGTTAGCGCAGAGATTAGCTAAAAAATTAGAGCAGAAATTGGATCAAGAATTGGCTCCAAAACTGGCTCCAAAACTGGCTCCAAAACTGGCGGTAGATAATATTAGCTTTCAACTGCAACGGGGACAAACTCTAGGGATTGTGGGAGAGTCGGGTTCTGGGAAATCGGTTACTTCCTTGGCACTCATGGGTTTGGTTCCCCCGCCGGGCAAGGTCATTGGGGGGGGAAATTTGGTTTACACCAACTAACTCTCATAACGCTGGTCAAAATTCCGGGAACTCTAGTAAATCTACGGCATTCGGTGAATCTAAAGATGAATCTCAAGGGACGGCGGTGAATTTGTTGCAACTTGATCCAGAGACGAGACGATCGTACCGGGGCGGCAGGATGGCGATGATTTTTCAAGAACCCATGAGTTCCCTCAATCCAGTCTTTACCTGTGGTTTTCAACTCACGGAGGCGATCCAACTCCATCAACAGGTTTCCCCTCCCCAAGCCCGCCGTTTGGCGATCGCCAGCCTCCAAGAGGTGAAGTTATTACCCAAGGATGAGCAACTCCGCCAAGAGTATCTCCAGCAATGGCAACAGGAAAATCCCCATCGATCCAACACAGAATTACCCAAGGAACTAGAAGTAGAGCAGCAAATTAATCTCCGCAAGCAAGCCATGCTCGATCGCTATCCCCACCAACTTTCTGGGGGACAACTGCAACGGATGATGATCGCCATGGCAATTTCCTGCAACCCCGATCTGCTGATTGCCGATGAACCAACCACCGCCCTTGATGTGACGGTACAGGCGACAATTTTGGATTTATTACGAGAACTGCGAGACTCCCGGCAGATGTCTTTGATTTTCATTACCCACGACTTGGGGATCATTGCCGAGATTGCCGATACAGTGGCGGTGATGTACCAAGGAAGCATTGTGGAAACCGGTACAGCTACGCAGATTTTCCGAGAACCCCAACATCCCTACACCAAAGGGCTACTCTCCTGCCGTCCCCGCCTGTTGGAAACTCGCCAGTATTTGCCCACGGTGAGCGATTTTATGGAAGTTGTGACTACAGATCAGGG
>JAAUUE010000097.1 GCA_012031635.1 Coleofasciculaceae cyanobacterium SM2_1_6
GAAGTATCAGTTAGCAGTTAGCAGCTACTTGTACTGATTAGTTCGATAGGCTCACGCTAAGAAAAAAACAAAATATAAATTCTCCTTATTCACTGTTCACTGTTCACTGTTCACTGTTCACTGTTTATCATTCGCTGCCAATTTCTGATAGTAAAACTACATTTTTTGGTCTGTCCTTAAACACTTTGAACAGCTTTTCAGTCAAAGGGGACGAAGAAGTAAAAGTGTCGTAGGCTTCTACCAAGGCTTCTTGATAACGCTCTAGCTTTACTGTTTCTGTTAAATCTGGTTCATTGGTCTCGATCGCTCGAATAAGTGTAGAGAATTTTTGGAGAATGTGTAATCGATTCACATTGACGAACTGTGGATCGTAGGGCAGTTCAAAAAACTCTAAATAATCTTCAGCATTCACTAGTTGCTGGAATTGAGCGAGGGTTTTACTCATGCTTTTTTCTCCAATTCTTTTAACTGAGTTTTCAACTGATTAAGTTGCTGATAGATGGCGTAGGTTTCGGTAGCTGCGGGGATTAAATTTTCAAAATCCGCAGGTAATCCCTCCGCCAGATCATGGAGATCCATTTTCATTTGTCCAGCCTTACTATTGAGGCGTTTAATTTGATTTTTTAGATCCTCAATGGTGGGAGTTTTTGTTAGCTGTGTCATAACTACCTTTTGGAGTTCTCAATCTAAATTCTGCCGACTTCGGGGAAACGATTAGCGAGGTTCACCCCAGAGTTGACAATTTTTGTTCCTTCTACTTCGAGTTTTTCGAGGGAATCAAAGCCAAAACGTTGGGCATCCCGGAGAGTTTTGGAAACCAGCAATAGTCGCCCAGAAAAGACTAAAGCCCAGCCGAAACCTTCATGACTGAGGTCGATTACCACTTGGCAGAGTAGCCCTGTTTCACCTTCAATGCGATAGGCGATCGCTCGATAGAAAGCCAAAATTCTGCCCTTAGTAATGGGGTCTACCTCGCCCTCGACAGAGATTTCTCTTTTCTGGGCTTTGGTAACTACGAAGGATTTGAGCAGCAGTTCATCAGACCAATTCCGGTAAGTTCCATAGCCGTCATTAGCCCGAATTTGTTGAGCGATCGCCTTGAGGAAGGGAGCGATCGTGGGAGTAGGAGATAAGTTTGCAGTAGTCATAGGTTTCCCGACTTCGAGGACGGTTGATATTAGTTGGCAAATTTGGAAATAGGGCAAGAGCGAAAAAACTCTCTGAAGTTAGGCTGGCGAGGGAGCAAATCCACCTCTGGAGTCCTCGGATTGATCTACTTGATCCAAGTCATCTAAAGCCAGACGGGGCTTTTGGAGAGCTTTCCGCAGCCAGGGGGGCGGATTGCCATTGAGGGTCTGTACTAGCTTGGTCAGGACATCGGTAATTTCCTGTTCCTCAGATTGGGCTTTGATGGGGGTAATTTTATGTTTGATTAACCGTGCTGCTGCTGTGCCACCAATGGTGGAAACATAGACGATCGTGCAGTCCCGGAGAGCTTCAATTTTCGGCAACAGCTTATCTTCATTCCCGTCTTCCTTCAGTTCTCCATCAAACTTCAGGGTTGTCACAAAGCTATAACTAGCCTGATCGACTTCATAGACATCAATCTTTTTAGCAGAACCAAAGTGAGCATCAATATGGATGTTGTCACTAGTGGTGAAGGCAATTTTCATGTTTTTTTCCTCCTCAATAGTTATTCAGTTAACAGTTATTCAGTTAACAGTTATCAGTTACTTGCACTGAGCGGAGTCGAAGTGTCAGTTAACAGTTACTTGTACTGAGCAGAGTCGAAGTGTTAGTTAGCAGTTAGCAGCTACTTGTACTGATTAGTTCGACAGGCTCACGGCAAGAAAAAATCAAAATATAAATTCTCCTTATTTACTGTTTACTGTTCACTGTTCACTGTTTACTGTTCACTGTTTTTCCTCTTGTTCCAAAAACAAGTTACCGAGATCAAAGAGTAGCTGCATCATCCCCCGATAGCCCACGGTGCAGCGTTGACCATTGCCGAGGCGATCGAAAATCGGAAAGCCAAGGCGATAAAGGGGGCGCTGGAGACGCTGGGCGATCGTCGCCACGTTGGAATTACCGATCAGGAGATCAGACCCCGCCGCAAGTTGCTCAAAGTCTTCTAGATCGCCAATGGTGACAGAGCTAACGGGCAGTTGTTCGAGGAGCGGCGATTTGGTGGTCGTCACCGCCGCTTGAATTTCCGCCCCCATACTCTGGAGAAAATGCACCGTAGCCCAGAGCAGATCTGGTTCCATGGCCAGAGATACCTGCTTATGCCCAAAGAAAAAATGGGTATCGAGCATGGCATCTTGGAGCTGCGATCGCTGCCGGCGATACTTTTGGGGGACGGGCCACCCGCTCAGGTCGCTCAACCCTTCCAGAAAACTATCGATGGCATCCAGATTGCTCAAACTGGGAAACACCTCGTAGGGAATCCCCAAATTGGCTTGCAAGATTTCTGCGGCTCCCCGCATACTCTCTCCCAGCGCCAAGGTATAGACAGAACTCCCCAGACCCCTCAGTTCTGCGAGGGTTGTCCCGCCCCTGGTCACGGTGCTAAACCCTTCCTCCAAATGCCCATCTAGGGATAACGAAAGATCGGGGACAGCGATCGCCGTTAAGCCAAAAGCCGCCACCATTTCTTTAATTTCCTCTAGATCTCCCGGCGCAAAGGCCGAACTCACCAAGAGAGTGATCTGCTGCGGGCGGACTTGACCATCCCGAGGGAGTTCCGTGACAATGCTTGCCACCGTCGCTGCAAACCCATCCTGTAAAGCTCCCTGAAAATCTGGGGTCGAGACGGACACGATCGGTAAATCATGGAGTTGGGGCTGGCGCTTGCGGATATTGCGTAAAATCCCCCCCATATCGTCCCCGCGAGTTTCCGTTAAGCCCGTAGTACAAAGCCCCAGAATCGTGGGCTGCGACTTTTCCACCAGCGTCAGAATCGCTTGCTCGACATTTTCTTCCCCGCCTAAAATGGTGCTAACCTCCGTCATCGCCGTAGTAGACAGAGGAATCGCCTCCCGGAAATGTCGCACCAACATCACCTTGGCAAAAGCAGTACAGCCTTGAGAACCATGAAATAAGGGAATAGTCCCTTTTAAGCCCAGAAAGGCGAGGGCAGCCCCCAGAGGTTGACTCTGTTTCAGGGGATTAACCGCTACAGATTTTCTCGGAATTGTAATAGTTGCCATTAATTTACCTCCGTGTCCCAAGGGGCTGATTTCCGAACTTGTTCCCAAACGGGGCTATACAGAGCTTCGTCTAGCTCCCTAGCCATTTCCACCAAGCCGCTATAGCCAGCGTAGGGATGGTGACGTTCTTGGTTAATATCGAGAAAAGGAATTTTCGCTTTGAGGGCGGTGTATTGATTTCTGCCCCCAGCAATGAGCATGTCGGCGTTGGTTTGGGCGATGACCCGCAGCAGTTCTTGGGCATTGCCTTTTTCCATCATGATCCCGTCTTGACCGAGTAATTCCCGGATCCTTGCCTTGTCGTCGGCGGTGCTTTTTTTCGTGCTGGTGGCACAGACTTCCATGCCCAGATCCTTCGCTGCCGAAATGATCGACCAACTTTTTACGCCCCCGGTGTAGAGGACTACCCGTTTTCCTTTCAGCCTCGATCGGTAGGGAATCAGGGCTTGGTCGAGTTTGGCAGTTTCTTCGGCAATTAAGATTTCTACTTTCTCCTGTAGCTCGGCATCGCCAAGTTTACTGGCAATCGTCCGTAAGCAATGGTTCATATCCGCCACCCCGTAGAAGGATTCTTCCACGTAGGGAATGCCGTAGCGTTCCTCCATTTTCCGAGCCATGTTAATCAGGGCTTTGGAGCAGATCATGACGTTTAGTTTGGCGCGATGGGCGCAGGCAATGTCGTGGTAGCGTCCATCCCCGGTGATTTGAGCCAAGACTCGAATCCCTAACTTTTTGAACAGGGGCAGTACGCCCCAAAGTTCGCCAGCGATGTTGTATTCTCCAATTAAGTTGATGTCGTAGGGAGTGGTGGTGTCTGGCTCCCTTGTCCCCACCACGTAATCTAGAAGGCTCTCACCCCCGGCTCGATTCCCTAGGTTTTTGCTGCCAATGAATCCGGGAGCATTGACAGGGACTACAGGTACGCCGATTTTCTCTGCGGCTTTTTGGCAAACGGCTTCTAGATCATCGCCAATTAGGGCGGTGACACAGGTGGAGTAGACAAACACGGCGGCGGGTTGGTAGCGATCGTGTACCTCCAGAATCGCCTTAAAAAGTTTTTTCTCGCCCCCAAAAATAATGTCGTTTTCCGATAGATCCGTAGTGAAACCCATTTTGTAGAGGGTGGAACCCGAAGAAAGGCTCCCCCGTCCGTCCCAGTTGCTAGAGCAGGAGATCGGTCCATGAACCAAATGCGCCGCATCGGTAATGGGAACGAGGGCAATCATCGCTCCATCAAAGGCACAACCTCCCTGGGCAGCTCCGGGTTGCGCGACTTGAGCGCAGGCTTTCTTTTTGCTCGTATTCTCTTTCTTGTGGTTGTGTTCACAAGCCGTCTCGCTCAGAAGTTCGTTGATTTTGCCTTGAGTGAGTTTCATAGGGAAGAGGGAGTAAGGGGAATAACAGTGAACAGTGAACAGTGAACAGTGAACAGTGAAGATAAAAGAATTAATCCAGATAACCAGATAACCAGATAACCAGATAACCAGATAACCAGATAACTAATACTTTTGCTAAGTCTTACATTGAGCCTATCGAACTGCGCTGTACCAGTAACTGACACTTCGATTTCACTCAAGGCAAGTAACTACTGTTAAAGTAACTACTGATAACAGTTAACTGATAACTGTTAACTGTTAACTGTTAACTGTTAACTGTTCACTGATTAACAAATGTATTTAGTTACGTCCTCGCCACATACCTCTGAGAGATAGCTGAGAGACCGAAACCGGAGAAATACAAATTCGTTGTAGAAAGGATTGAGTTCACATAGGGGGGGCGTATGAAAAAAATGCCCAAACAAGGTGAATTTCTGTTCAAAGGGACAGGTACAGGGAATCAACTTACAAATCCAGTGGGCAAGGCGGGGCGATCGAATCTCTAGGCGATCGATCCATTGGCGGATCGGATCAAGAAAGCGTAGAGGGGGAGCCGTGGGGGTGGGGAAGGTAGTCATGGCAGGGAGGGGGAAGTAAGGACAGTGAACAGTGAACAGTGAACAGTGAACAAGAATAACTGAAAACTAATACTTCGGTTTCGTCTTACAGTGAGCTTGCCGAACTCTTCAGTACAAGTAACTGCTAACTGTTCACTGATAACTAAACCTAGCGAATTAGGTCATAGGAAATGTCGGTTTTCGCTGGGATGATGGTGTTTCGATCGAGTTCTTCTAGCAAGGTATTCACAATCCAGTTGAGGAGATTGATCGTGCCTTCATAGCCGTAGGTGCTATAGCGGTGCAGGTGATGGCGATCGAAAATTGGGTAGCCAATTCGGACAAAGGGAACCTTCGTATCCCGCCACAGGTACTTGCCGTAGGAGTTGCCAATTAATAAATCTACGGGTTCGGTGAACAGGAGCGATCGTAAATGCCACAGATCCTTGCCGCCCCAGATGGTTGCCCCGGCCCCAAAGGGACTAGAATCTAGCAGCGCCCGGAGTTCTGCTTCAAAATCGTTGTTGCTATTACTAACCACAATATGCACCGGTTCCGCCCCAATTTCCAACAGGAATTGCACCAAGCCAATCACTAAGTCTGGATCGCCGTACAGCGCCACTTTTTTACCGTGGAGCCACGCTTGGGAATCCGTGAGGGCATCCACCGCCCGACCCCGCTCATCTTCTAGAGCCTTGGGAATTGGCTGCCCCGTCAGCGCCGAGAGCTTGATTAAAAATTCATCTGTGCCTCGAATCCCCATGGGACGAACCACAGAAGTCGGCTGTTGCCATTCTTTTTCAATGAACTCACGGGTTTTAGTCGTGGAATAGGCTTGGAAAGCTACGGTTGCTTCGCCATTGATGGAGTCGGCTGCCGCCTCTAGGGGCGTGCCGCCGGGATACATGTCATACTCCCCGGTATTCGGGGAATCTAGATAATCAGAGTTGTCCGCCAAGAGCGTGTAGTTAATCCCCATGAGGGACGCAATCCGTTTGATTTCCCGGAGGTTGCCAATATAGGTTTCAAAGCCGGGAATAAAGTTGATCTTGCCGTTAGTAGTTTCTGCTTTTTCCCCTTTGGTGAGATTGCCCAAAATCCCTTTGAGCATATTGTCATAGCCCGTGATGTGGGAGCCGACAAAGCTGGGGGTGTGGGCGTAGGGTACGGGGAATTCTTTGGGCACTGATCCGGCGGTCTTGGCATTGTTAATAAATGCTTGCAGGTCATCGCCGATGACCTCGGCCATGCAGGTGGTGCAGACTGCAATCATTTTGGGCTGATACAAGTTGTAGCTAGTTGCCAAGCCATCAATCATGTTGTTCTGCCCCCCAAAGACTGCTGCATCTTCGGTCATGGAGGAGGATACGGCTGAGAAGGGTTCTTTGAAGTGGCGGGTAAAATGCGATCGAAAATAAGACACACACCCTTGAGAACCATGGACAAAGGGCAGAGTTTTCTCAAATCCCACCGCCGCCAGAATCGCTCCTAGAGGCTGGCAGGCTTTGGCAGGGTTCACCGTCAGCGCCTCCCGGGCAAAGTTTTTCTCCCGGTACTCCCAAGTTTTTGTCCATTCTGCTGTTTGAGCTACGAGGTCGGGGTCGTGACCCCCTTCAAACTGTTTCTTGCCCGCAAATAATTCTTGGTACTCTTCCTGGTGAAAGAGTTCTACGTGGTCTTTAATGTTGTCAATATTTTTCTGAACCATGATAGGTGTTCTCCAAAATTTCAGTTGTCAGTGAGCAGTTATCAGTGAACAATAAACAGCAAAAACTGATAACTGTTCACTGTTTACTGTTTACTGTGCAGTGATCTCAGCTTTTTTCCACGGGGCGCCAATTAAGCTCCATGTTGGGCTGTTGAGGGCTAAATCCATGTCCCGGGCAAAGATGGCGAATCCGTCGTAGCCGTGGTAGGGTCCGGAATAATCCCAGGAGTGCATCTGGCGGAAGGGGAGAGCCATTTTTTGGAAAACGTACTTCTCTTTGATGCCTGAAGCTACTAGGTCAGGTTTTAGCTCTTTGATAAACGCCTCAAATTCGTAGGCAGAAACGTCATCATAGATGAGGGTGCCGTTTTCCACGTAGTGGGTAGTGCGTTTGTAGTCGTCGTTGTGACCAAATTCGTAGCCAGTGCCAATGAGTTTCATGCCTAGGTCGTGGAAGGCAGGGATTACGTGGCGGGGACGCAGACCGCCGACCATGAGGGCTACGGTTTTGTCTTTTAACCTCGGCAGGAATTTTTCAATTACTGCTTTGGTTTGGGCTTCGTACTTGGCAATTACAGCTTCGGCGTTGGCTTGGATTTTCTCGTCAAATTTGGCGGCGATCGCTCTTAGGGATTCCGCAATTTGGGTCGGTCCAAAGAAGTTGTATTCCAACCAAGGAATGCCATAGGTTTCTTCCATATGGCGAGAAATATAGTTCATCGATCGATAGCAGTGAACCAAGTTCAATTTCACGGAAGGGGTGTTGATCATCTCGTGCAAAGTGCCATCCCCAGACCATTGGGCGGCTACTCGTAAGCCAATTTCTTCAATCAGAATCCGGCTCGACCAAGCATCTCCACCGATGTTGTAGTCTCCAATAATGGCGACATCGTACTCTGTCCCGTCGGCAATATTCCCTGCCTTCTTCTCCTTGTCGTACTGGGGAAATACCCAGTCCCGGATGGCATCGTTGGCAATGTGGTGTCCGAGGGATTGGGAGACACCCCGGAACCCTTCACAACGCACGGGAACTACGGTTTTGCCGATTTCCTTAGACGCTTTTTTGGCGACTGCTTCGATGTCATCCCCAATTAGCCCGATCGGGCATTCAGACTGGATGGACACCCCTCGGTTCAGAGGAAATAGTTCGTCTAGCTCGGTAATTAATTTGGCAAGTTTTTTGTCACCACCAAAGACAATATCCCGTTCTTGGAAGTCAGAAGTGAAATCCATTGTCCCAAAGGAATCAATGCCGGTGGTGCCGATGTAGTAGTTGCGGCGACCAGACCAAGAATAGTAACCACAGCCTACGGGCCCGTGACTGATGTGGATCATGTCTTTGATCGGCCCCCACACCACCCCTTTAGAGCCAGCGTAGGCACAGCCACGGGTAGTCATGGAACCGGGAACCGATTTGATGTTGGACTTTACGCCACAGTCAGATTTGCCTTCTTCAAAAACATTCAGGTGCTTTTCCCGTTTTTTCTTGGCTTTGTCGGGATAGACTTCCAAAACTTCTTGAATTAATTCTTTGGTTGCCAGCACGGGATTTTGGGCGGTTTTTTCTGGGGTTTCGAGGACTGGCTTTTCTTCGATCGGAGCGGATAGGGGAGGTGTCATAGTCTTCTGCCTCTCTGGTTAAGAATGGAGGAATTATTAGGTTATTCAGTTATTCAGTTATCAGTGAACAGTTAACAGTTATCAGTTACTTGCACTGAGCGAAGTCGAAGTGTCAGCTATCAGTTCTGAGACAATTAATTGTTACTTAGTAATTAGAAAATCCAGATTTTCTTACTTTCACTGTTCACTGTTCACTGTTCACTGAACAACTGAGCATTAGGCTACGCCCGCAGGAGCTTTTACGCCTTCTTTGATGGCTTTTTCGTACTCTTCTTCGCCACCCAAAATGCCAAATTCAACTAACAGTTCTTCCAGTTCATCCATGGAGATCGGCGTAGGAATTGAGAGATTTTTGTTGTTGATGATTTTGCCAGCGAGGGTGCGATATTCCTCGGCTTGGCGGCTATCGGGGGCATACTCAATTACCGTCATCCGGCGGAGTTCGGCGTGTTGGACGATGTTGTCTCTGGGGACGAAGTGGAGCATTTGGGTATTGAGGCGTTTGGCGAGGGTTTCGATGAGTTCTAGTTCTCGATCGACTTTCCGGCTATTACAGATCAAACCACCCAGCCGAACCCCCCCGGAGTGAGCATACTTGAGAACCCCACGGGCAATGTTGTTGGCGGCATACATTGCCATCATTTCTCCAGAGGTGACAATGTAGATTTCCTGAGCTTTACCTTCCCGGATGGGCATGGCAAAACCACCGCAAACTACGTCCCCCAGTACGTCATAGGAAACAAAATCAATGTCTTCATAGGCGCCATTTTCTTCGAGGAAGTTAATCGCTGTGATAATCCCCCGACCAGCGCAACCTACACCGGGTTCTGGGCCGCCAGATTCTACACACAACACATCACGATAGCCCCGGGCTAAGACTTCTTCGAGTTCGACATCTTCCACTGCCCCCCGTTCGGCGGCTAACTGGAGGACGCTGGTTTGGGCTTTACTGTGGAGCATCAAGCGGGTGGAGTCTGCCTTGGGGTCACAGCCGACGATCATGACTCGCTGCCCGAGTTCGGCCATCCCGGCGATCGTATTTTGGGAGGTGGTGGATTTGCCGATGCCGCCTTTCCCATAAAATGCTATCTGTCTAATGCTTTCGTCAGTCATGGATTTATCTCCTTTAGAGTTTGAGAGTTAATTTCGAGAGTTAGTTTTGAGAGTTGTTGCTGTTGTTTCTTGGACTCTGGTCTGGGGTTAACTAGCCGTTGGAGGGCTAAGGGAGGGGAAAATGTTGGCATCCTTCGTCCTTGGGGGCGATCGCTCAACCGCCCAGTCTTGAACTAATCTGGATTTCATAGCACTGCCTCCACCACGAGGTTGGAAGAAATCCGTTCGCGGAGCCGGACTTCCATGGCATTTTTCAGAGTGGCAGTACTGCTTTCGCAGGTGCCGCAAGCCCCTTTGAGGATGACTTTAACCACATCCCCTTCCACGTCGTAGAGTTCCACATCGCCCCCATCGGCAATCAAGATCGGTCGGACTTCTTGTAATACCGTTTGAATCAAGCTAATTTTCTGTACCGTCGTTAGGGGACGGCTTTGGGTCTGGACTGGGGCGATTTCGGCGGCAACTCTTTGGGCGATGAGTTCTTTTTCTTGCTGAATGGTTGTGATTAAATCTTCAATTTCCGCCGCACAGGAACTACAACCACCCCCGGCCTTGACATAGCTAGTCACTTGTTCCACCGTGGTCAAGTTGTTTTCAATCACGACCCGGCGAATCCGGTTTTCACTGATACTAAAGCAGCTACACACTAGGCGACCATCGTCATCTTCGTGCTGTTCAGTTTCAATGCCCCGATATTTAAAAATGGCGGCTTCTAGGGCTTCTTGTCCCATGACTGAGCAGTGCATTTTGGCTTCTGGCAACCCGCCTAAATAATTGGCAATATCTCGATTGCTAATCTTCAGAGCCTCATCTAGGGTGAGTCCTTTAATGATTTCTGTGAGGGCGGAGGAAGAAGCGATCGCACTGGTGCAGCCAAAGGTTTGAAACCGGGCCTCGAGGATCTTGTCTGGCTCTATGTCAATCTTCAGGTGGAGTCTGAGGGCATCTCCACAGGCAATACTCCCAACTTCCCCAAAGACCACGGCAATATTCGATTCTTGGGGGTCTTCGATCGCTCCTTGGTTTTTCGGGTTATAAAACAGGTCTAGTACTTTTTCGGTGTAGTCCCACATGGTTCCTTGTCCTCCTCTAGGGTGTTTAGCTAGGGCTGAAAAAATAATTGCTGACTAGCGACTAGCGACTAGGGTGCGTTCTTGTAACCATTCCGCTTGGTCGTTGTTGAAAGGAGACATGTCCCGCAGGCGTTGGACAAGGCCGGGCATCACTTCCAAGACTCGATCGACTTCCGGGGCGGTAGTATGCCTAGACAGGCTGAACCGAATGGAGCCGTGGAGGATGGTGTAGGGTAAGCCCATGGCTTGCAGCACGTGGGATGGCTCGAGGGAGCCAGAGGTACAGGCGGAGCCAGAGGAGGCGCAGATGCCGTACTTGTCTAGGGAGAGGAGGATGGCTTCGCCTTCGATGTATTTGAAGCCAATATTGGTGGTATTGGGTAAGCGGTGCTGGCGATCGCCATTCACTTCCGTGTTGGCAATGGTCAGGAGTCCCTTTTCTAAGCGATCGCGCAGGTGCTGTTCCTGCTGGACATCGGCAAAGTTAGCAAGAGCTAATTCTGCTGCCTTGCCCAAGCCAATCAGCCCCGGCACATTTTCCGTCCCTGCCCGCCGTCCCCGTTCTTGATGCCCGCCAATGAGCAAGGGACGGAACCGGAAGCCCTTGCGGACAAACAACGCCCCTACTCCTTTGGGAGCATGGAATTTATGCCCCGAAATGGTCATGAGGTCGATGGTGCTGGTTTTCATATTCAGGGCAGTTTGCCCGCCACTTGCACCGCATCCACATGGAAAGCCGCTCCGTATTCCTTGGCGATCGACCCAATCTGCTCAATGGGAAATATCGTTCCCGTCTCGTTGTTGGCGTACATGGTGGACACCAAAGCGGTACTGCCCGTGATCGCCGCTTCTAGTTCCATCAGATCCAGCCGTCCGTGGCGATCGACCGAGAGATAGGTGACGGTATAGCCTTGTTTTTCTAATTGCTTGAACAAATTTAAAACACAGGCGTGTTCGACTTGGGTGGTAATCAGGTGTTTGCGCTCTGGTTGGGCTGCAATTGCGGCTCTAAGGGCTGTATTGTTCCCTTCCGTCCCACAACTGGTAAATACAATTTCCGACTCTTCTGCCCCCAATAAAGCGGCCACCTGCCCACGAGCTTGTTTGAGGGCTTTGCCCACCTGACCCCCAAAACTGTGCATGGAGGAGGGATTGCCATAGTACTTGGTGAGGTAAGGCAGGATGGCTTCGACTACCTCTGGAGCCACTTGGGTCGTGGCATTGTTGTCTAGATAGATAATGCTGCTCATACCCCCACCCCCACAGCTTCTGGTGTTTGCATGGTTCTTAGGCTTGAGCTTTGGGCTTCCATGTACTGGTCGTAAAACTCCCGCGCCACCTTTTCGATGACATCGTAGGCTTCCACTACCTGCAATCCTGATTCCCTCAGTTCCGCCTTGGGGCATTCGCCGACTTTCGATGTCAGTACCGCTTTACAGTCGGCGATCGCCTTAATCACCGCCTCTAGGGTGGCATCTTCGCCATAACCGCTCTGGCAGTACTGGTCAATTTTGCGATGACCAACAAACTTCGCTTCATTGGCATCCACCTCAAAGATTTGGAATTCCTTGGCATGACCAAAGTGCTGGTTCACAATCCCGCCGCCCTTGGTGGCCACAGCTACCAGAATCTTGGGGCTATCCTTGACCCGCTCCCTCGGTCTGACTTTGGCTTTGGCGAGCTTGATTTCTTCCTTGAAGTGTTCAATGCCTGCATGGACTTCCTGCCGGAGTTCTAGGTCGTACTGTTCCGGCATGTCCATGAACTTCTCTTTGGTAAATTCTTGGCTGCGGTCTTCCCCTAACAAACCCACGGCATCGGCGCGGCATTGGCGACAGTGGCGCATCATTTTCATGTTGCTGTCGGCGCAATCGTCTTGGAGTTTTTTCAATTCCTTGGGAGTGGGGCCGCGCTGCCCCGTTAGCCCGAAGTGAGTCCCATGTTCAGGGGCGGAAATCAGGGGCATGATGTTGTGGAGGAAGGCTCCCCGCTTGCGGATTTCTTGATCCACTTCCACCAGATGCTCGTCATTTATGCCGGGAATCATTACCGAGTTCACTTTGCAGAGAATGTCTGCTTCCTTCAGGGCTTGTAAGCCTTCCATTTGCCGTTCGTGGAGAATTTTTGAGGCTTCTAGTCCTTTGTAGCGGCGGCGGCGGTAGTGTACCCAAGGGTAAATCTTGGTGCCGATTTCGGGATCCACCATGTTGATGGTGATGGTGACATGATCTACGTTCAGGGCTTTGATGCGATCGACATAATCCGGCAGCATTAAACCATTGGTGGACAAACACAGCTTGATATCGGGAGCCTTGTCCGCAATCAGTTCAAAAGTCCGAAATGTTTTTTCTGGGTTGGCGAGGGGATCCCCAGGTCCCGCAATGCCCAGCACCGTCATTTGGGGAATTTTGCCCGCAATCACCAGTACCTTGTGGGCTGCTTCTTCGGGAGTCAGCAATTCACTCACCACCCCCGGACGGCTTTCGTTGGCACAGTCGTATTTGCGATTACAGAAATTGCACTGGATGTTACAGGCGGGAGCTACGGCTACGTGCATTCTGGCGTAGTGGTGGTGAGCTTCTTCGCTGTAGCAGGGGTGTTTGGCAATGCGATCGAGCATTTTTTGATCGAAGCTGGGCTTCGCCTGGGGATTGCTGCTACACCCACAACTGTCACTCGTTTTCTGAGTCACGGTATTTTTGGTGATCACAATATCCGTCACTGGCTGAAGCTCTGGCTGAGTCTCTGGAGTAGCAAAAAGTCCTGAAGATGATGTTAAGGTCATGGGTTTCGGCAGGGCTGGGGATACTGAGCCACTCCTCGCCTCGAACTCCAATAAAGAAAACTAGGGGAAATCTAAATTTCTATTTTTTGGTTGGGAGAACCGGGTTTTCTACTGGAGCCGGAGTTGAGTGGTTGGCGTTGTGAAAGTTATAGCAGCAAGCCAAAAACTGCCCCCACCGACAACACCCCGTAAGAGTTATTAGAATATTAGGTTTGTACTCAAAGGCTCAAACCCATACAGAGTCAGCACCCAAAAAAAATTCGGGTGGGGTGTGAGTATT
>JAAUUE010000098.1 GCA_012031635.1 Coleofasciculaceae cyanobacterium SM2_1_6
CTTGTTCTATGACAATCGCTGTCCTCAAGCTCCGCCAAGGCTGTCAGAAAATCGATTTTTAATTGATCATTGGTAAAATTCTTATTGCTTGATAAATAACTCCATATTCATCACAAAGAGTCAAAGTTTGTACCATAAACAAAATTACCGGATTGCAGCAGTTTCTCGATCGCAATAGAGAATTTCTTGATATAGAGACTCTGCTATATTTTGATATGCTCGATCGATATCCTCACTGTTAACTACTCGGAACAAAGTAAAAACAACCTGTCTAAAAATAGGATCGTGATCGACCGTCAAAATCACTCTGAGCTTTTGCGAAACCTCTAATATATAAAGAGAAGATTCATAACCATTCAATCCTAACCCTAGAGGGAGACGACGTAATTTTCGGTAAAGGTCAACTTCTCGATCAGGAAAGAGGCTAGAGCAATCATTAATTGTGTTAACTGTTATGGCTTTTTCACCATCCTTCAGTCCGTCTATATCCTTCTCAAAATCCTTGGTCGACTCAATTAGAATGTCCACATTTCCAACCATCTACCCTAGCTAATTATTTCTTGATACTACCATAATATCCAAATACCCAAATTTTTAGAAACCGAATTTACACCTTGATTTTTGTCAGCATCCCTGCAATCAATTCTCTAGAGGCTTAAGTATTCATCTCTCTTAACCATTGTGGCAAGCGCTATAATACCCAGAGTTTCTGGAGGAATTTTTTATGGTGGCAGTGGCAATTTTGGCTGCGGGTAAGGGGACACGGATGAAGTCTGACTTACCCAAGGTGTTGCATGAATTGGGGGGACGATCGCTGGTGGAGCGGGCTATGCTTTCCTGTCAAGATTTGGTAGTAGAAAGGCTTTTGGTAATTATTGGCTATCAGGGCGATCGAGTCCGGGCAGCCCTGGGGCATTATCCCCACATTGAATTTGTGGAGCAAACCCAACAACTCGGCACAGGGCACGCTGTTCAGCAACTATTACCCCATCTCCAAGATTTTGGCGGCGATTTACTTGTCTTAAACGGTGATGTCCCCCTCCTGCGCTCCTCCACCCTCGCCCATCTTCTCCACACCCACCAAACCCACGGCAACGCCGCCACCATTCTCACCGCCCAGTTAGCCAATCCCCAAGGCTACGGACGGGTTTTTTGTGATCAACAGGATTTAATTACTCAAATTATCGAAGACCGGGATTGTACGCCGGAGCAGAAGCAAAACCGCCGGATCAATTCTGGGGTCTATTGCTTTAATTGGCAAAAACTGGCAGAGATTCTCCCCAAGCTAGGGACAAATAACGATCAGGGAGAATATTACTTAACCGATACAGCAACTCTTCTCCATCCAGTCATGGCGGTGGATGTGGCCGATGAGCAGGAAATTTCGGGGATTAACGATCGCAAGCAACTGGCTACTGCCTACAATATTTTGCAAACCAGAATTAAAGACCAATGGATGACCGCCGGAGTAACCTTAATTGATCCGGCAAGTATTACCATTGATGACACCGTGGAACTAGCGGCGGATGTGGTGATCGAACCCCAAACCCATCTCCGGGGCAAGACAATCCTCGGCGCAGGCTGCCGAGTCGGACCAGGGAGCTTGATTGAAAATAGTACCATCGGCGATCGCTCCACAGTTCTCTATTCCGTAGTCAGCGATAGTCAGGTAGGCGCAGAAACTAGGGTTGGCCCCTACGCCCATCTCCGGGGTCACACAGATTTGGGAAATAACTGCCGGGTGGGAAATTTTGTGGAACTCAAAAATGCTCAAGTAGGCGATCGCACCAATGTTGCCCATCTTGCCTACCTTGGAGATGCCACCTTGGGGCAGAAAGTAAACATCGGCGCTGGAACCATTACCGCTAACTATGATGGAGTCAATAAACACCGGACGGAGGTGGGCGATCGCACCAAGATCGGAGCCAATAGTGTACTGGTGGCTCCCATTACCCTCGGCACCGATATCACCGTGGCGGCGGGTTCCGTAGTTACCGAAAATGTCGATGATGATGCGTTAGTGATTGCTCGATCGAGGCAGGTAGTCAAACCGGGCTGGCGGTTAAAAACAGTAAACCCAGTAATTGACTAATCTTCGACTCGGTAGCCCAACTCCGCTAGCTGAAATCTTGACTGCCGCCACTTGGGTTGGACTTTGACAAATACTTCTAGATAAACTTTCCCGTCGATTAATTTTTGGATTTGCTGGCGGGCTGCGGAGCCGATCGATTTCAGCATCAATCCCCCCTTGCCAATAATAATCCCCTTTTGGGAATCCCGCTCCACATGAATAGTTGCCAAAATCCGGGTGATTTGGGACGTTTCCTCCACCTGCTCAATCACCACCGCCACCGAATGGGGAATTTCTTCCCTAGTGAGGAGAATAATCTGCTCCCGGATCAACTCGCCCATAATGAACCGCTCGGGCTGGTCAGTGACCAGATCTGGAGGGTAATAGTAGGGACCAGGGGCTAATTGCTGGAAGAGGAGATTTTGCAAGGAGTCTAATCCGGTTCCCGTTAGGGCAGAAAATTCGCAGATTTGCCATCCTGCCGGGATAATTTCTTGGTAGCTATTGATGACGTTGGCTCGATCGCAGGACTCCTGAAATTCTTGATCCTCAAGCTCAGAGCCATCAGACCAAGCATCAATTTTGTTAATTCCCAAAATTCCCGGAGTTTGCCACCGCTTGAGGATCTCCACCACGTAGCGATCACCCCCCCCCCGCCTTGGTACTGCCATCCACCACAAACAAAACCACATCTACCCCTTGAATGGCTCTCTCTGCATTCTGTACCAGCACTTTACCTAGCTGATGGTGGGGCTTATGAATTCCCGGCGTGTCTACAAAAATAATCTGTCCCGTCTCCGTGGTGAGAATGCCCCGGAGGCGATTGCGGGTAGTCTGAGCAACGCTGGAAGTGATGGCAATCTTCTGCCCCACAAGATAGTTCATCAGGGTCGACTTGCCGACATTGGGACGACCGACAATCCCCACAAAACCAGACTTGAAGTTTTCTGGGGCGGGTGGAATCGGCAGAAACCCCTCTAGGGGAAATTCAGAACTAACTAAATCTGCTGTTGGGGGAATAAACTCTGCCAATTAGCTCACTTTCTCCGATGCAGGGAGGTTTGCTTCTAGCTTCAAGCAGTTACGCCCATTCACTTGCAGCATATACTCGACTCGATCCATCAACCGATTCATAATCAGCCAGCCGTAGCCACTTTCCTGTCGATCGGTGGGGTTCGGTGGGAGGTAGGTTTCGAGGTTATAACCCTTGCCATGATCCCAAATTTCGATCGCCAAATCTCGGTCTCGTAACTCCAAACGAATCAGTACAGGTAGGTTGGGCTGATCCCGGTGGGCATGACGCACCACATTGGAATAGGCTTCTACTAGGGCAAGACGCAGTCGGGTTGACTGCCGCCCCCAATCCACAGTATCTCCCAGTTCTGCCTCCAGACTCCCTAGGAGCCAACCTTCAGCAATACCTAAGAACTTCAAATCACTCGGTATATGTAACTCTGTTTTCATGGACTACAGAATCTCCAGGGAAAGTATAGTTTGATCATCTTCTTGAATATTACTGGTATGTTCACGAATTTGCGCCAAAAGATGGCTGAGGTCTAAGGGAGCCTCTTCCTGTACCAGTAATTGCCATAAACCTTCTTGTTCCAGCATAGTGCCTTTTCCGGGTTCACTGCTTCTAATAGTACCATCAGGTGCGATCGCCTCTCGCAGTGTTGCCTCGGTAATCCCATCACTAGTTAATAAAAACACCTCCCCAGAATTCAGGGTTAATTCCCCCGCCTGCCCTTTCCAATGGGCAAGAATACCCACCGGCACTCCCCTTGCTTTCAGGAAGTTGGGCTGCACTGAGGTTTCCCCCTGCTGCTGCTGTTGATTTACCTGTTGATGATGCCAGACCATCGGATAAATATGTCCAGCATTGGCGTAGCTGAGCCGCTTGGTAGCCGGAGTATAGCGAGCCAAGATCATAGTAATGAAGCAGTTGGTACTAAACAAGTCTTCAGCCATACTATTATTCAAGTTTCGCATCACCGTCTCCGGTTCCGGGGAAATTTCTTGGGCTAATTCCCGGCGGAGGACGGAAATCCCACTAGCCATAAACAGGGCGGCTGGTACACCCTTCCCCGAAACATCCCCCACCGCCAGCCAAATATCTCCCTGGGGATGAAAATACACCTCAAAAAAATCACCACCCACTTCCCGTGCCGCATGACACAGGGCTTGGACTTTCACCGCATCAGACTCAGGCCAGCTCTGGCGGAGGAGGTTATTTTGAATTTGCCTTGCGACCTCTAGCTCTGCCCGCATTTTTGCTGCCTGCTCTTGGGTGCGCTGATAGAGCTTGGCTTGGGAGATAGCGAGGGAAGCCTGCTCCACCACTGCTTCCATGAGTTGCCTCTCGTCACTAGTCCAAGGGTCATGGTCGGGAGCCTGATAGACGCAAAGGACGGCAAGAAGCTCCTGCTGATAAATCAAAGGAATGACCAGCCCCGGCGGTTGGTGTGGGGTGAGGGCAAGTTTGGTTTCTGGCTGCTGTAATACCTCAGTTATCAGGGTTTCTAAGGTCGATAAATCCAGCCCCGCCGCCCCTTCTTCTTGGTAAGAGTAGTATTCTTCGTTGAATTTGCCTCGATCGACTGGACGTAGAATCGAACCCGCCGCCCCGAAGTTTTTACCGATAGTTTGGGCAATGGTACTCAGCATACTAGCGTAGTCGAGGGACTCCCGGATCGCCGTGGTAATCGCATTAAATAATTCTTCTCTTTGCAAAGCATGACGGAGTTCATTCGTCCGCCGCTTGGTGTATTTGTAAGTATCCGCAGCCTGCTCCACCACAGACTTGAGATTTTCTGGATTCCAAGGCTTGGTAATATACTTGAATACCTGCCCAGAGTTGATGGCATCTACCAAATCTTCCACGTCAGTGTAGCCAGTCAAGAGAATCCTGATGGTTTCTGGAAAGTTTTCTACGGTTTTACTCAGGAATTCTGTACCATTCATCACTGGCATTCTCTGGTCAGAAATGATCACCGCCATTTCCCCTTCTTGATCAAGAATTCCTAGAGCCGTGATGGCACTATCAGCTTTAAATACAGTAAAATCCCTGCGAAATGTCCGGTATAACAAATCTAGGTTGTCTGGTTCATCGTCAACCACCATTAATTTTAATTTGTTGCTACCCGCCTGAGTCATGGTTATGCTCCTGTTTTCAGTTTAAGGAAGGGAGCTACTGTAAATAGCTGACACTTATTGATATACGGCTCTGCCTGAAACCTAAAAAAGATTTAGGATCACACAGAGGCGGCGTAGTCCGTCTTATTTTACCTAGTCAAACTTGTGCCGACAAGGCATAAGTAATATCAGGATTAATAACAGCCTACCCCAGATTCACTAAGTTTACCTACCGGAGTAGTTGATTTTATCGTAAATGTGACGACTCCCGCCACTGTAGCTTGCTTTCCGAAGGCGGCTTAGGCAAACAGTTGGAGATTCATGCTTCATTGACATACCCTTGCAGAGGTTTCTACGTCCAGACACCGAGCGCCCCCTCGGCATATTCATAACAGATTCCAGCAACTGCCGTTTTTTATGAACAAATATATAATACGAAAATGTGGCACTCTTGGCAATCCATCCTGATACTAGTCAGCAATTCTCATGCCAGAGTGTTTGTAATAAAAATTGGCATCGAACCTACTTTTTTGTCCAAGTCGCCAAAGGATAGAATCGAGCTTTTAGCTTTTCTCGATCGGGTAGTTTTCCCGGAGGGAGAGTGTGGGACAGAATAATTACCTGACTACCGTGGGTCGATCGGCAGGACGAGGGAAGATCCGGTTGAAAATATCGATTCTTTGCTCCACGGGTTCTGAGGCATTGTTCCACAGGGTTTCATAGTAAAAGAAGGAAATTCCCGCAAAGTTGCGGCTCCGGGCAGCGGCTACTTGGTCACGGATTAATTGGGGGGCATAACTGCGATCGCGCAATCCTGTTAAAATCCCGATTGCTACCGGAATCCGACTTCTAGCTACCCGTACCTCCGGCTGGTCAATCTCCCGAATGAAGGTATTCATATTCTCCCGATAAACCTGTACCAAAAGTTCATCCACCCAGCCCTTTTCTTCCCAAGTTTTCCAGTCCGTCAGGTAGCTATCGTAGGCAAACTGGTAAGGGTTAGGGGAAAGGCTCACGGTGCAGTTGGGCTTTAGGGATTTAATTTTTCGGTAGAGTCGCCCATAAAATTCAGTGATTTTGTTAGCTCGCCATTTAATCCACTGGGGATCACGGGCATTGCCGGGGGGAGTTTTGCCGGGGTTTTCTTTTTTGTAGAGGTCGATCGTATATTGGTCATAACCCAGCTCTACAGGCAGCCCAAAATGGTCATCAAACTGAATCCCGTCCACATCGTAAAGGGTGACAATTTCTGTCACCAAATCTTCAATAAACGTTTGGACTTCTGGCAGCCAAGGGTTTAACCAGACTCGATCGTGAATCCCTTCCCGGACAATTTTGCTCCCATTTTGGCGATTGGTCAGCCACTCTGGATGCATTCTGGCAAGTTCCGAATCCGCAGGAGCCATAAACCCAAACTCAAACCACGGCACGACTGATAAGCCGAGCTGCTTACCTTTGGTAATGGTTTCTTGGAGAATATCCCGCCCTTGCAAACCGGGTTCTGGATCCAAAACTTGTTGGGCAACCCGCCCCATGACATCACTGGGATAAAGGGTATAGCCCCAATTCCATACTGTAGGATAAACGACATTAAAGTTAAGCTGCTTTAGCTGGATCAGGGCGGCTTCGAGGCGAGGTTGGGCAAAGAGGACATCACTGTCAATATTGGTAATCCAAACGCCCCGGAGTTCAGAATTAGAGAAATTTTGGATATTTTGAGTAAGCTGGGCATAACTGGGCTGGAGCAAGGTAAGAACAATTGCCACGCCTACTAAAAAACCTAACCAAGCTCTGCGCCCCCAACGACGACTCCAGATAATTAACTTATTGACGCTGGCATCAAAGAACTGGCTGATGATCTGTTGAGGATTTTGTTTGGATTCTACTTGGGATATCGATTGAGGTGTTGGTTTCACGATCGTTTGATTAGTTGGTTTCTTTGTTAGTTTCACTGTTTCTTGATGCAATAATTACTAAAAACTTAATCTACAGAGCTTTTCAGCTTAGATGGTTTGATAACCGGAATGTTGCCGAAGAATAATATCCCTAAGCCAACACAAAAAGCACGGTAATATTATTAAATACCACATTAATCTAGAAATAATTATGATCAGCGAGGTGAACTAAATGCTCAAAGCGATCGAAGGAATCTACAACAACGGCAAAATTCAACTAGCTGAAATCCCCACAAATATTCCCCCTAAAACTAGAGTAATCGTAACTTTCCTAGACTCATCAAACCCCACCCTTGAAAATTTGCCTCCCTACCATGACCTAGATTATTTATGTGGTACGTGGACAGAAGAAGAAGCAGCCCAATTTATCACTAATACCAAATCATTTGAGGCGATCGATCAAACTTTATGGCAGTAAAACCCGTACTTCTAGATACTTTTGCCTATATTGCTTTCAAACGAAACCAATCAGAAGCTGTTGAAATCATTAGAAACATAGAGGTTATTGGTGTAAACACTGTCATTATTGGGGAACTTTTGGGAGGATTAATGATTGGGAGTAAATCAGATACTAACCGTCAACAACTACAACAGTTTATTGATTCTCCTAGAGTCAAAATTTTTCCCATAGATCAATATACAGCAGAGTATTATGCTTTGATCTACTCTCAATTAAGAAGAAAAGGAAAACCTATTCCTACAAATGATATGTGGATAGCTGCTACTACAATTCAACACGAATTGTCCTTATTTACTTATGATACCGACTTTCAATATATCGATGGTTTGAGCCAAGGAAAATGTTTAGATGATTTCATTAGCTAAAGTGAGAATATAACCAGTATCGTAGATATTGCATGGTGACAGATTACTTGAGGTAATTAACATCAATTCAAGATAAAAAAATTCCCCTACCCCTAGACCCTCCTAGTATAGAGGGCTTTTAAGCAAGGGATGAGGGGATTCAAGCTACTCCAGAACGCCTAGAGGATTTTGAAGTCTGGGTAATTTGCCATGACATCATCGGCGCTGAGAGTGTCTCCTGTGGCTTGGGGAGTCCAGAGAATTTCTACGGCGAGGAGTCGATCGCTCCCCACGGAACCGATCTGCCGGATCGCCTGTTGGAGGTCTTCAGCCCCATTAATTTTGGGTAACTCTAACTTCCCTTCCGCCCCCACAATTAGGGTGACGACAATATATTCACCGGGCGTAGTGGAGAGGTTTGCCAACTCACCGGTCGAGCCTAGAGTGGGTTTTGCGGCGGCTTCTCTAATCTGAGCATTAACATTGGAGAGAGTTTCAGCACTAAATTTGCTGCGTTCCCCTAGGGCTAATTGATTAAACTTAGCTTCGGCGGTGACTAGGTTAGTTTTTTGGCTGTCTGTAGTTCCGTAAGCCCAGTATTCGGGATGGCGGAGGAGGGCGAGGGTAGTTTCTTGGAGAACTTGCGATCGACCGGCAGCAGTAGAAGTATCAGCACTCAAGGCTAATTTATTTAGCTCTGGCTGTAAATCTCTGGCACTTGCGAGTAAACCTACTTGGACTTTGGCGACAGAAATACTAGAATTTCCGCCAGTGATTTCCCCACCTAAGCCGCCTTCTTCGTTCCCGCCAGTGATCCTGCGGACGTTTTGGACAAGGAAGTTCGCCACGGCGATGAAGATCAGGATCGAAAATAAGCCACCGAACCCGCCACCAAATCCGAAGAAGGGCAATAGGAACGGAAAGCCAAAACCACCACCATAACCATCACCATAACCACCACCATAGCCGCCACCATAGCCACCTCTGGGGGCATAGGTACGGGGTGCAGAACGGCTGGGCGATCGAAAAGAACCACCCCCCATGCGACCACCACTAAAAGCAGCATCGGCTCGATCGGCTTGGCTTAGGGAGAGGGTCAGAACTAAACCCAGCAGTAAGAGAGATTTACCTAATTTTTTGATCAATGAACGTAGTTTATTTCCCATAGCTTTTTATCTCTAATCTTTTCTCAAAATTACTTTAGCGGTCTTTTAGCCTGTAAGTCATCTAATCTTTATTATCCCCTAGATATTTAATTTCAGCTTTTGCGCTTTAGGTAAACTCAGTAGAGATATCCGCCCTTTTGTTAAAAATTGTTACGCTGTAGGGCAGTTGTAAAAGATTTCAAAATCCTCTACCAGAAGCAATCTAATTTAACAACCGATTGAGGATCGCTGTAGAGAATCCCCAAAGCAATGACAAAATTAATTACAACAGGGGTGTTAAATCTAAGTGCTGGGCAATATTTACCGCCAGTAGGTCGAGCATGAGTTCCCGTTGTTCTTGGTAGCTGGCAATACCCGTAGGCAGAGAACCTAAGCCCCGACGGCTACGGAGATGATTTAGCCAGACTCGCCGCCACGCGCCATTGTCAAAAACTCCGTGGAGATAGGTTCCCCCCACTGTGAGGTCATGGCGGATAATCCCCAGACTAGGATCATCAAACAGGGGGTAATAGCTGAGGGAACTGGGATTGAGTTCGGGGTTTAGGTTGTGGTCAGAGCTAAAGTAGGAATCAAATCTAGTCTTAAAGTTTACGTTGGAGTTGATAGTAGTAGTGCCTTGGTGAATTTCGTAGCCAGTGATAGGAAAGCCTTCTTGGGGATAGCGGGAAGTACAGGTGCGCCGGGTCGTAATTTTCTGTTGGGTGATGATCGTGGCTAGGGGCAATAAATCCAGTCCGGGGTAAGTGCCAGCCTCGCCTTCTAGTCCGTAGGGATCGGCGATCGAAGTCCCCAACATTTGCAAGCCCCCACAAATGCCGAAGATCGTGCCTCCGGCGGCGGCATACTCTTTGATGGCAGCAGCCATGCCCGTTTTCTCTAGGGTCAAGAGGTCGGGAATTGTGGTTTTGGAGCCGGGAATAATCAGGGCATCGGGGTGATCGAGGGAGTCGTGGGGCTGGAGGTATTGGAGGTGGACACTGGGTTCTGATTCGAGGGGGTCAAAGTCGGTGAAGTTGGCAATGCGGGGTAAACGGAGAACAGAAATTGATAGATCTGCGCCGTGTTTTTTGCCCGATCGCCGCTCTAGCAAATCTAGGGAATCTTCGGCCGGAAAGACTTGATCCATCCATGGAATCACCGCCATTACCGGAATCCCGGTGTATTCTTCCAGCCAACTAATCCCCGAATCGAGGAGCGATCGCTGTCCCCGAAATTTATTAATCACAATCCCCTTAATTAAAGCTCTTTCCTCTGGTTCCAAGAGGGCTAAAGTCCCGACTACGTGGGCAAAAGCTCCCCCTCGATCGATATCTACCACCAAAATAGTAGCTGCATCTAGATAGCTAGCCACTCGCATATTTGTTAAATCTCGGTGCTTGAGGTTAATCTCCGCCGGACTCCCCGCCCCTTCGCACACCACCCAGTCAAAATCCTCTGCCAAGGCGGCTAAAGATTCTGTAATCGCCTGCCAACCTCGATCGAAGTAGGTGCGATAATAGTCCGCCGCCCCGACTTTGCCCACCACCGCCCCTTTGATCACCACTTGGGAAGTCATATCTCCTTGGGGTTTGAGGAGGATCGGGTTCATTTCGACCCTCGGCTCCACCTTCGCCGCCCAAGCCTGCACTGCCTGAGCATGACCAATTTCTCCCCCTGTGGCAGTGACGTAGGCATTCAAAGCCATATTCTGCCCCTTAAAGGGAGTAACTCGTTTGCCTTGCTGGGCGAGGAGGCGACAAATGGCGGTAGTAATTAGGGATTTTCCGGCATGGGAGGTAGTTCCCACGACCATAATTGCTTTCATGATTTAAGTTTTAAGTTAGCTTTTAAGTTGGTTTTCTAAGTTGGTTTTCTAAGTTGGTTAGGGCTTAGGCATAGACTCTACCGGTAGTGTGGGCAATGCCCACCTTACGACTTTCATTTTTTTAGTTGGTGATGTCTGTGTAGTTGTCGCTCGAAAAGTTATCTCAGGTGATCTATTATCTCAGGTGATCTACAGGATATTATGAGAACATTAAGGTAAAAGAGATTTGACATAGATGCGATCGCACCGAGTGGTTTCTACCCCCGTAGTCGGTAAGTAGCCCCGGCGCTCGTAGAGATGCACTGCCCCTTCTAAGACTGTAGCGGTTTCTAACCAGATTTGCTGCCAACCTGCGGCGGTGATTGCTTTTTCTAGCTCTTGTAATAGATAACTACCCAAACCTCGACCCCGCACCGACGACAATAAATACATTTTGCGAATTTCCACCGCTTTTTCACCCCTAGCTGTAGGGTAATAGGCTGCTGTGCCGACAATTTCTGTCCCTTGCACCACCACCCAAAATTCACCCCCAGTTTGGTGATAATATTTTTCTACTTTTACCACATCTTGATCTGCCTCCTCCGGTTCCCACTGGAGACCATACTCCATCAGTACTTGTTGGATCACCGCCGCCGCCTTGGAGCGATCGACAGGCTGCCAATCCCGGATTAAAAATTCTTGATAAAAGTTTTTCATAAAAAATCAACCCCAGTTATTCAGAAAAATTGCCAGCAACCTTGTTAGTCAAAGCACAGGCGCAGGGTTCTTGGTCTAGCCATTGCGTCCCCAATTGATGCAGAGAGGCGAGGACTGGTTTGATTTGCCGCCCTTTGGCGGTGAGGGAATATTCCACATGGGGAGGGATTTCTTCGGCATAAATGCGTCGATCGACCAACCCGTACGCTTCCAATTCCCGTAGGTGCTGCATCAGGCTTTTGGTACTAATACCCCGGATGGTGGTCAATAATTCACAGGGGCGGCGATCGCCTGCAAATAATTCTCGCAATACCAAGATCGACCATTTATTCCCCAAAAAACCACCACTTATTCCCCAAAAAAACACCACAAATTAAATTGGGCATTGCATCTCTTGGCACAAAATCTTAGAAGGATTGACTAGGGATTTTACTGAAAGATGCTCGGCGGGATTCACCGGTTAATTGGTTAAGGGTTGGTTGACGCACAGCTAGATGAAGTCAAATAGATTGAGCTAAATCATAACATTTGGTTTGCAATGCCAATGAAGATGCATTCATAAATCAGCGTTGCTGGATTAAGGTATGAAAAATGTTTGTCCAAAATTTCAGATGCTTACAGTAACTATAGCAAAGAAAGATATAGCTAGGACAAAATAAGAGTTGCAAACCCCCCGCAGTGCGGGGGTTCGCAACTTAAACTTTCTTCACTATCTCAGTCTTTGCTATACTTTTGACAATCTGCATACTTGACAATTCATACTGCTAATCAGCAATGCCGTTGATTTGTATGTTGATTTGTATATTGATTTAGGTGCAGAGCGATTAATTGCTGTGATTAAAGACAATGAAAAAATAAAAAATTGCTATTGAAATCAAAACATTTTTATCAGCCTCAACAATTTCTGAATTTCATACAGCTATCGGACAATTTATCAATTACCCCATTGCTCTGGAAGCAGAAGATATAGATAGGCTATTATATTTAGCAATACCATTAGAAGTTTACAAACGCTTCTTTCAATATCCATTCATTCAAACTGTAATTCATCGCAATCAGATTCCTTTGCTAGTCTACGATCCCGAAAAACAGGAGATCGCAAAATGGATAAGATAAATTTGTATCGATAATTAATTCAAGAATCACTTATTAAAAGAACGTGAGTTCGATGCTCAGAAATACCCCTCATCCCCCAACCCCTTCTCCCTCAAGAGGAAAAGGGGAGTAAGACTAATTTTTCTTGTTCCCTCCCCCGTTCTGGGAGAGGGTGAGGGCTTCAGATTTTGTCGAACTCACGTTAAAAGAGCAAAACTCCGATCGACCAGCGAGCCAGTTCAAAGTCAAATAGCCTTTGATCATGAGGGTGATCATTAGAGGATGTCTGAAAAGTATTTAAAATTTCAGTACAGACTAATCCTGATTCTCCAAATGGCTGATCCAAATAAGGAATTGGGTAAGGGTGCAAAGCCTTGCGCCCCTACGATCGACTTCTCAGACATCCTCTTATCAACTCATAAATTTGGGCTGGAAAAATAATAACACTCGTATCTATGGCTGTGGGATCCATGTTGACATTAGTTGGCATTATTAGTGACAAAATTTGGGTGCAATATGACGGTACTGAAGAAGCGATCGCCGATGAGTTATAGTCGTTGCCATAAAAGTTAGGACGAATTGGGCTACTTCGACAACGCTCAGTATAAATTCGACTTCGCTCAGCCAACGTATCTAGTCTTGTCCTAATTAATCTGTCTAGCACTATAGTAGCCAAGGGAATCCCCAGTAAAGACATTGTGCTTGCCTACCTTTCCCCCTATGTCCGCCAATACACAAGACCTCTTGCATGAATCATGACCCTCACCCTAAATCCCTCTCCCTAGGGAGAGGGACTTTCC
>JAAUUE010000099.1 GCA_012031635.1 Coleofasciculaceae cyanobacterium SM2_1_6
CAGCTTCAATCTTTTAGCAACCTCAAGAGCTGCTGCTTTTAAGCTTTTATCAATTTTACCGTGAATAAGATCCACGTCTTAAGTGCGTCTTTGAGTGTAACCTAGAAAGACTAATTGAGCCCCTCCACAAATATAAAGAGTGTATTCGAGGCCTTTTTTTCTAGAGATTTTATCTAACTCTTCAATAGCTTTTTTGATATCACCAAGGGACTCATAACCTATAGCTATAACTTCATATAAGTGTGTAATATTATAATAACTAAGGCTAAGTTTATTTGTTACTTCTGTACTGACAATAATGATTTCTTGAAATAAACCTAGTCTATAGAATGAGGCATCTAAAGGTTCACCTCCCTCTGCTTTAGTTCTCCATCTGCTATCTCTTCTTTCTAAAATTACCGTACATGCTTTCTCAAATTCATGTATTTCAAAATAGTGGTAATAGGCTTCTAAAGCTCTCTGTGCATCTTCAACAGTTTCAACAATTTTCACACTTTCCGTCCAAAATGCTGCTGCTGTTTGGTTAGCTATCTTCCACTCTTCACTTTCTCTAAGCCTACTAATAGCCTCTGCTAGAACTACTGGATGTAACCAATACTCTCCTTTGTTGCACTCTACTAAAGACCAGCTTCTTAAAGATTCAATTACCCGTCTACGCTCTATCTCTGACACATCCCACAATAGACAAAGTAATCCATCGGCAGAAATTCTTGGGATATCTTGATAGCGATAGCATCCCAAACGGCAAAGTAGACGGTATGCTTCAGGATGAATTTCTTCTAGACGGTTAAACTGCTCCTTCACAAGATTTTCCACCGCCAACTCTACCAACAAACCCGCCTCAATTTTGTGTTCTTGCCAATAAGCCCCCATCCCTCCATCTCTTTGGATTGGGTCACAGAGGATTGTCATCGCCAAGGCATTGCCCCCATAGGCTCTGTGAATTTCCTTGAGAATTGTCGCCTCAACTTCTAGACCCCGACTGTCAAAAAAATTAGTCCATGCTTCTTCCCCAAGACTCGGTAACGGGTAGCTAGAAATGCTCAACCCTTCCGCCAGAGGCTCCCGACTGGTAATCAGCGTTAGAGACTTCACCGAACTATCGGCTAAAACCCGCAATAATTCCACATAGCGGCGATGGGGAGCAATAAATCTGCCTTGTCCATCTAGAGCAGGTTCGAGGTTATCAATCAACACCCCCACCCGCTTCGTCTGGAGTTGCCGCTTCAGCCTGCCCAGCATCACCCCAAAATCCCGCCCCGGTTCCTCACTGAAATCCCGCTTCAACCACTCCTCAACCACACTTTCCACCGGAGTAATATTCGCCTCTTCCTTCGCCATCGGTAGATCCAGTACCACCTCAAATTTCTGAGAACTCAAAATTCCTGTGCCAAAGTCGTCTTGCCCACACCTCCCGGCGCTTGAATGACAATGACCTTCGCCCCTTGCCTAATCTTGGTATGCAACTCAGCAAAAGCCCCCTCCCGCCCGATAAATTCTGGATTTGATGATTCAGGAATTAGATTAGGAGTCACAATCCGCAGAATCAGATTTATTCTCTAGTGGCTGCTCTACTCTGGTAGGGCTAATAGATAAAGCTTCTGTCTTTATGCCGGAGATAGCTTCCCAAGGCAACTCCAACGCTTCACAAATCTGCCGAAAACTTTCTACACTAATTTCCTTACCCGCAAAAAATGCTTGAACTGTTGTCCGAGATAATCCAGCTAAGTCTGCTAAGGCTATTTTGCTGGCGAAGTGGCGTAGGGCTGCCTTGGCTTTTTGCAGACCATCTGGAGATGCCTTAAGCGTTACTCGTGCCATTTTGCAGTTAATTGCTAGTGATTTTACTTAGCTGAACATAACTTGAACATTCAGCATACAAAGATTCTACACTACTCAACCCTTACCTAGTCAGTGGTTCATAAATCTCAGTTGATAATTTAAGAGTCCACCAAGCAATAACTTTAAGGCATTTGGAGGAAAACCTAATGAATGGATTCAACGGGAAAATCACGCAGGTTATTGATCGTCCAAGCAGCAATGGTGTCTGCATAGCTCCAGATATCAATATTGAACAACTTTCTAATGGAGGTATTGCCATGGTAACGATCTTCGCAATGATTATGTTCATTAAACAAGTACGAATGCTCATTGAATCTAGTAAGGATTCGTAATTATCAGACTCGACAACATTAGGCGATCGCATTCCTTGAAATTCCCCAATTCTTAAAAATACGATCGCCTTTCTGCATAAAGCCAGAAAAACAAACCGAATAAACAGTATCAATCACCGGGAGGAATTATTTATGGTCAGCTTAAAATCCCTGTTATTACCTCCAAGAGAAAACCCTAAGATTATGGAATTTCCCTACGACAACAAAGAAGGAATTGTAGAAGAAACTATTTATCCCGATCGCAAAGGTTGTGTTTATTCTAATGGCATTTATTGGACAGCCCGTTGTGCCAAGAATATCATTCTCGAACCCGGAGAAATTGTTTATGTAGTCAGGAGAGAAAGCATCATTATTTGGGTAAAATCTGTCGATCGCTGTTAATCTAGGCTGCTTTGCAGATTGCTCAATCCAAGAAAAATAAATCACTTCCTTTCGCATAAACATTACTCATGATGTCGATAGGAATATCAAGAGAATTAAATTACTAGTAAGTCTTTTCTCGCTTCAACTTTTCAATTCAACTTTTCAATATTTTTCCTAAATTTAAGAGGTAGAAACCATGCGTTGCAATCTTGTATCTGGATTTGCTGCTCTTTTAGCTGCGGCTGTTATTGCCAGTGTTAATTTCCTGAGTTTTCCTGCATCATCTGCACTAGAAAATACGATCGCCACCAACGATCGAGCAGGCTGTGAACATAAAAATGGTTGTTTCCCCCTCTAGGCAGCAATGGCGAAGAGTTCGATCTCCAACTTTCTCTGTAACTTCTTGGGCAGATCCTTGACAAAATATTCTCGGCGAGAATACTATTATGTGATGTGAGGAGATTGAAGGTAAGTTTTGCCTGCCGAGGAAGAGTGCATAAATATATCATCAAGAAACGATAGAAAGATACGAATGGCTTGATTTAATTATTTTTGGGAGTTCAATCTATGCTGCTATTCACTACCGACAACTTTACTCCTAGCGATCGCTCCACCTCAGAAGAGACAACTCACAACACCTCTCACTATCAACCAAATCCCCCAGAAACCCTAGATCGTCCTCAAACTTCCCAAAAATTACAACAATCTTCAGAGCCTCGAAAACCCAACAAGAGAAGACGTAGACAAACAGGAAGAAGAATTATGCCCCGTTCCCAATTTCCCGACCCCAACTCTGGGAATGAATATAGTAAGATCATGCTCTTAGGATTTACCCTGATCAAATTCTTCTTTTTCTTCATCGCTGGGTTTGTGATTGCCTTTGTGTTTACTTGGTTTTTTGATCAAGTTTTAGCCGCATCACTTTTAGGGTTTGGTATCCAGTTTCTTAGCCCTCTCATAGTATGTGTATCTTGCATTATGGCGATCGTGATTATTATCGAATCTTGTCGCTAGGAAAATAATGAAAGACTTAAAAACCAGATTCTCTAAAAGCTTGATCTAGGGTTTCTGAGAGTTGCAAAGTATCAGCCCATTGCTGGAGGTAGGCAAAATCAAGGGCTGGTTGCTGGAGTTTTAATATCCCTAAAATATCTCGCCATTGCTGGGAAGATTGTTGAGTCATCTGATACCAGAGAAGTTTTTGTAAAATCATATCTTCGGGGCTAGAAAAAATTAGAGTTTGTCCAGCTTCATCAATGGAAATTTGTCGTCTTCTCTGAAAATTAGATTGCTTAAAAGCATCTTGAGTGAGGATAAAAATATCTATTTTCCAACCAGTTTGATTATCAATTAGGTTGAAAGAATTACCCGACTCTAGAGCTTCTCGGATTGCAACTTCACTAATATAAAATCGGGGAGCAAAGGCATTGAGTAATAGATTAACTTGGCTCTCTTGGATATCAGCAACTAGATCAATATCTTGGGTATAGCGCATCTCTCCCCAAATGCCACTAGCAATAGAACCATCCACCAGATAGGGAATCCCTAAAGATTCGAGCATACCCGCCACAACTAAAGCCTCTTCGATCGCTCCGACCATTTTTATTTCTCCTTGAATCTCCAGAGCATCAATCAAATTACTATCTAATACCTTCTTCAGAAAATAATAGATTTGTTGGGTTTTGCTTTGGGTGGCTAAGGTTGTTTTTGCTATGTGCCAAGCAGTTGATCGAGCAGCACAAGTATTGTAATTGAGGTTAATTGCTCGTTGGGTCGGAGTTTGCGATCGCCAGAAGGCAAACAAAACTAATTCGGCAGCGATCGTTGTGTCCAGTGATTGAGTTTTATAGTTACCAATATGATTACCAGATAAAGCAGTGGGGGTAGTCATAAGCTCCCAAAAATTGAAACATTAACTACATCAAATCTCTACATCAAGCCAATAAAGTGCAGTAAACCTTTACCGCTAACTAACTCAATCACCAGCGCCACAAAACCTAACATTGCCAAGCGACCATTCCAGACCTCCGCCGCATTGGTCATTCCCCATTCCCAGCGCTCTTGAGGATACATTTTCACCTGCTTAGTCGGGTGCATCACTTCGGCAAGGGGTTGGGGCGGCGAGTTGAGGGCTTCCACCACCAGATCCGCTAGAGCCTGAATAAAAACAGGGTGGACATTCAGCGCCGGAACTCGATGGAAATTGTGAATCCCCACAGATTCTGCCACTTCTCGGTATTCCATATCAATTTCTTGGAGAGTTTCAATATGCTCCGACACAAAGCTAATGGGAACTACCAGTAAATCCTTCACGCCTTGTTTGGCAAGGTCAATAATTGCATCCTCCGTGTAGGGTTTCAGCCATTCCACCGGACCGACCCGACTTTGGTAAGCAAGGGTGTGGGGATTATTTCTGCCGAGGGTTTGCATGATCAAAGCTACCGATGCTTCGATTTCCTGCTGATAGGGATCTCCCGCTTCTTCCACATAGCTAATGGGGACACCGTGGGCACTAAAGAAAACATGTACCTGTTCGGGATTTTCCACTTTGTCTAGTTCTTGGGCGATCAAATCCGCCATCGCTTGTAGGTAGCCCGGTTGTTGGTACCAAGAGGCGATCGTTGTATGCTCGATCGCTTGGAGGGCGGGGTCTGCTTGCCAGAGTTGCTCCAGCAGGCGGAAACTAGAACCACTGGTACTAATGGAAAACTGCGGATAAAGAGGCAGGACAACTAAGCGCTCGATCTGATCTCGTTTAATGCGGACGATCGCTTCTTCCGTGAAGGGATGCCAGTAGCGCATGGCAATATACACATTAGCCTCTTCCCCTTGATGGCGGAGTTGAGATTGCAGGGCAAAGGCTTGGGCTTCGGTGATCTGGCGCAGGGGAGAACCGCCCCCAATCTGCCGATAATTTTCTTGGGATTTTTGCGATCGACTAGTAGAGATCAACCAAGCCAGAGGCTTCTGTAACCAAGTGAAGGGCAGGCGGATAATCTCTGGATCAGAAAATAAATTATATAGAAAGGGACGGACATCATCCAGTTCATCCGGCCCACCCAAATTTAGTAGCAATACGCCAACACGCCCCATAATCCCCTACCTTTAATCTTTTTCTTATATTATTCATTATTTTCACCGATTTTAACAACATATGCTATTGCTGCCCAGAAACCTGTTAAGTAATTAGCAATTAACCCCACTCCCGTTCTAAGTCAATGCTCCAAGTCTTTAAAGAAAACCGAAGTTAAGGATTCAGGGTTCAGAAAATCTAAAATTAGGACTATTACCGCTACACTTAAATTTTGCCTAGTTAATTACTTAGTTAAATATTCTCAGCATTGCCAGTAAAAGTTTAATTTTCATAAATCCTATGGTTGATATTAGTGCCATTTTAGATGTATTACGCCCCGTTCAAGACCCCGAACTCCAGAAAAGTTTAGTCGAGCTAAATATGATTCGGCATGTAAAAATTCAGGAGGGAGTGGTGAACTTTACCCTCGTCTTGACCACCCCCGCCTGTCCGCTCCGGGAATTCATTGTCGAAGATTGCCAAAAAGCAGTCAAACAACTCCCCGGTATCACCGAAGTAATTATTGATGTCACCGCCGAGACTCCCCAACAGAAATCCATGCCCGATAAAACTGGAATTGATGGGGTTAAAAATATTGTTGCCGTTTCCAGTGGCAAGGGTGGTGTGGGCAAAAGCACGGTGGCGGTGAATATTGCCGTTGCCCTCGCCCAAACTGGAGCCAAGGTCGGGCTGATCGATGCGGATATCTACGGACCCAATGCGCCGAATATGCTGGGTTTATCGACGGCGAAGGCGATGGTGCAACAGGTCAACGGTCAGGATGTGCTGGAACCAGCTTTTAATCATGGGGTGAAGTTGGTGTCTATGGCTTTTTTGATTGATAAAGATCAACCAGTGATCTGGCGTGGTCCGATGCTGAATGGCATTATTCGCCAGTTTCTCTACCAAGTGCAGTGGGGTGATCTAGATTATCTGATTGTGGATATGCCCCCCGGTACTGGGGATGCCCAACTAACTCTTGTTCAAGCGGTACCTCTGGCGGGAGCCGTCATTGTCACTACCCCCCAAACCGTGGCGCTATTAGATGCTCGGAAGGGCTTAAAAATGTTTCAGCAGTTGGGGGTGAATGTGTTGGGGATTGTGGAAAACATGAGTTATTTTATTCCCCCAGATCTGCCCGATCGCCAGTATGATATTTTTGGTTCGGGAGGGGGCGATCGCACCGCCCAAGAATTAGGGATTCCCCTGTTAGGGATGATTCCCCTCGAGATCAATCTCCGCACCGGGGGCGATCAAGGCATTCCCATTGTGGTTGCAGAACCCGAATCTGCCTCGGCAAAGGCTCTGGTAGCGATCGCCAAACAAGTCGCCGCCAAAGTTTCCGTAGCAGCGCTGACAACAGTTAGCAGTTAACAGTGAACAGTTAGCAGTTACTTGCACTGAGTGGAGTCGAAGTGTCGGGTATCAGGAAAAGCTAAGATATTGTTTTTGGCTCTAGTCATCTGATTTGATACAAATATTCCTGATTACTCTAAGCAATAGTGGGTAATTTATAGCTAGTAATTTGTTTCTATGTTTATTTACCATGAGCTACTGAGAGCTACTGAATCTTCTGCTCAAACCCCTTACTCAAACCTCTGGGATGCCAGCCTTGCGCTCCTAATTCTATTAATTATAGTCATTGCCATAAAAGTTAAGACAAATTCGGCTACTTCGACAACGCTCAGCATAAATTCAACTTCGCTCAGCCAACCTATCGAGCCTTGTCCTAATTAAACTGTCTAGCACTATAACTGTTCACTGATAACTGCTCACTGCTCACTGTTCACTGATAACTGCTCACTGATAACTGCTCACTGAAATAACTATGTTTCAAAAATCGATTAAACGTTTTAACCTTAATTCCCTCATTGCTCCTTGGCAAGAAATTGACTGGACTCTCCTGACTCTGGTTGTGGGGATGACAATCTTTGGGGGGTTGATGATCCGGAGTACGGAACTCCATAAAGGGCTTACGGATTGGTGGCAACATTGGGTAACGGGATTGGTGGGTTTGGCGATCGCTTTTGGTATCTCTCGATTTCGCTACGAAAATTTACTGCCTTGGAGATGGGCCATCTATGGGTTTATTAATTTCTCTTTGATTGCAGTGCGGTTTCTGGGGACTGAGGGACTGGGGGCGCAGCGCTGGATTAATATTGCCGGATTCTATGTCCAGCCTTCCGAGTTTGCCAAGATCGGGATCATTGTCACCCTTGCAGCCCTCCTCCACGAAGAAACTGCGAATACAATCCCCAACATGATTAAAGCTCTAGCGGTTACTGCTGTGCCTTGGGCTTTTGTATTTCTGGAGCCGAACTTGGGGACATCCTTGGTATTTGGAGCCATAAGCATTGGGATGCTCTACTGGGCAAATGCTCATCCGGGCTGGCTAATTCTGCTCATCTCTCCGGTAGTTTCAGCGATCGTCCTCAATGTTTCTGTGCCAGTTTGGGCAGTGTGGGTGACGGGAATATTTATCATTGGTTGGATTTCTCTGCCTTGGACTTGGCTGGGGGGGTTGGGAGCAATGATTATTAACCTGATTTCGGGAACCCTCGGCAGTATGCTCTGGGGAGTCCTGAAGGATTACCAAAAAGACCGGATCCTCATGTTCCTTGACCCTGACAAGGATCCCTTGGGGGGTGGCTATCACCTAATCCAGTCAAGGATTGCCATCGGCGCTGGCGGTATCTGGGGCAAGGGCTTAAATAAAGGGACACAAACTCAGTTGGATTTTATTCCAGAGCAGCATACAGATTTTATTTTTTCTGCCATTGGGGAAGAGTTGGGCTTTGTGGGGGCACTGTGTATTTTGTTTGTCTTTTGGTTGATCTGTCTACGGTTGGTAATTATTGCCCAAAATGCCAAGGATAACTTCGGCTCTCTGATTGCGATCGGCTATCTCTCGATGCTGGTGTTTCAGGTAGTGGTGAATATTGGCATGAATATTGGGCTTGCGCCGATTACGGGGATTCCCTTACCTTTATTGAGCTATGGTCGATCGTCTCTCTTGGCAAATTTCATCGGCTTGGGGCTGGTAGAGTCGGTGTTTAACTATCGAAATCAAAAGTTCTTTTAGCCAATATCAACCCGAAAGTTTCTGACCCATTTTCTAAGGAAAGTAACGATCGAATTCTTTTCGATGCAAGGTTCGGATTATTTCAATTGTGTTTTCAGAAATTTCTAAGCCTATACGGTAGTCACCTACTCGAATACGGTAGCGGTTTGTAAATCCTTGCATGGCTTTAACATTTGCTATTTCCTGTATACTTTGGGCGTTAGGTAAAGTTGTAAAAGCGATATCATAAATGCGTTGGTATATTGGTGTACTTTTTAAACTTTTGAGGTCTTTCAAGAATGACTGACGATATTAAACTTCCACTCTAATCCTCTAAGAAAGCTTTGGCTTCATCCTGTGAATAAAGAGGGCCTTTTTTCCCTTCATCCATTGCTTTGTTGAGGCAATAGTCTTCAATGGCATTGCTAAGATTTTCTAGGGAAGCATTCTCAAAAGGTAAGAGTTGCCGCCAAATTTCTATGGGAATGACGACTGCGGTTGGTTGTCCATCTTGGTTGGTTAAATATTCTAGGTTTAGCATGATTTTTTCTTTAGTTATTTAGTAATTACATAAACTATTCTTGAATGGTGACACGAGGATCTCTAGCCAAGGGGAAAGCTGCCGTGGTTGGTGATGAGGCGATCGATCTCGTCCATAATCTCGATCGTCTCGCCCAAGATGGCAGTGATGTTTTGATAATGGGTGAGGTCATCGAAGCTGAGTTCCCTTCCTTTGCGGTCTTTGAGCCATTTTTTGCAGACTTGATAGCCACCGATGTAGAAATTCCAAATATGGGTGGGGATGTTGGCAAAATATTGCTGGTCGTTGATCCAGATTTGTTGTTGAGTTTCGTTATATTTGATTTGTTCCACAAGATTAGAGCCATCAACGGGATAGTTACTAATTTCTGCGCCTGTTTCTTTCATCAGGTGGAGTTGGACGAGGCGATCGCCTTGATTAACCAGTTCCCAAAATAGTTGATTGTTACTGGTGAGGGGAACTCGTGGAAAGTCAATTTTCAGAAATTCAGCATAACGTTGACGATAGGTTGGAGAGTGGAAAGTGGCATATATGTAATAGAAGATGTCTTCGGGAGTGAAGTATGCCCTCACCCTAAATCCCTCTCCCAAAAAAGGAGAAGGACTTAAATATTCTTTTTCTTGCTCCCCTTCTCCCAAGGCGGGAGAAGGGGCTGGGGGATGAGGGCAAAATTCTAAGCCAAGTTTTTGAGAAAGCTCATTAATAAATTCTGGTGCTAAATTTGGGCTGCGACCATGGGGGTTATTATTTGGTTCGGTTTCAAATTCAAATAGAGTTGTTTTGTCGGTTGGGTAGAGATAGAGAGGGAAAACATTAATTCCCCCTCGTCTAAAGACATTAGCATCTATACATTCTTCTGACACTAACATCAATGACCAAATAGGATCATTAACTGCAATTCCTTGACGACCTATTCCTAAGCACAGATTATCTTTTCTAAACACATGGTCGATTAATTCTTTTCTTGGATAGTCCATTGCTACATAGCTAAAATAACAATGGCGAACGTCAAAAGGACGATATAAGCATCTAATGATTTTGTTTTGCCATTGATGATCAGAGCGAATAAGCTTCCTAGCCTTATCTAATTGCCAATCTCGGTTATCTCTAATATCATATTTATAAGAAAACTCTTCATTAGTTAGATCGTTTTCTTTCATTTCTCGAAATCTTGTAATAATATTTTTTTCTTCAAAATCAACAGCAAAATGATCTCGGTGAGTTTGAAATCCTAGAACATTAGTAATCATGACTTCATTGATTTTCCAGAATTTTTTGTACTCCACTCGTACGTCTATATCTTGATGTTTAAATAAATAAAACGGTGCATCTGGATATATTTTATTTTCTTCTGAAATCATTGAGCTAATATCATTTTCATCTAACCAGTGATACTTACCACCAACAAGTTGCTTATTTTCAAAAATCTCACGCTTACCCCATAAATCTGCATGATAGACCGTTGCTGATTCCTGCTGACTATTTTGATATTTAATGAAAATCCCGATCGCTACCCCTTGTTGAATATCAAATATATTTTGATCGGGGGAACCATCAGGACAAATTTCTTTTTTCTTGCTATTCCCATGCAAATCTAAAATATAAATTTCATCAAAAGTCTTTAATAAACTTTGCCGCATTCCTCGAAAAGTGGGATTGTCTAAATAACCGTGATTAGTGACAAAAGCCAAAACTCCGTAACCTGTTTGCTCGATGCGCCATTGACTAAAACGAATAAACTTCACATAATCATCATTTAACCATTTAGGATTTCTCTCTCCCAAAGGTTGACCATCAACTTCAAAATAGCTGTCAGTTTTCGTATTTGAAATAGTATCTTTCCCGTTCAGCAAACCCTTAATCCATTCACCAGTATTTGCAGAATGTCCAGAATAGGGTGGATTACCCAGAATCACCATTACAGGATGCTCTTGTTTAACATCTTTCGCCTCTTCAGCCTCTTCTTTAATTCGGGAACCAAAACTAATTACCTGATCTGCAATTTGAAAAGATTCTTGCAAAGTATTAGTTAGATAAATCCGCAACCGCTCATCAGAACTAAAATCATAACCCAACTCTTTAAGCTGTAACCCTAGTTTCATATGCGCCACCGCATAGGGAGCCATTAGCAACTCAAACCCGAATAAACGGGGTAAAAGATGCTCTCTAACATAACCCGACCACATCCCCTTTTGATTTTTGAAACCCTGATAAATATGCTCAATCACCCTGTGCATAAACGTCCCCGTCCCCACCGCCGGATCGAGAATTAGTACCTTGTGCATATCTGGTTGTTCACTTCGGCTTCGCTCAGTGAACGATCGCTCCTCTTGTCCCCTGAGCGGGTCTGGTCGTCCCCTGAGCGGGTCTGGTCGTCCCCTGAGCGGATCTGGTCGTCCCCTGAGCGGAGTCGAAGGGGGCATTGGAATCTTCGTACTATCCGCCAACCCTTTCTTAATCCCAAACTTCTCCTTGAGAATATAATCCACACTCCGCACAATATACCCAACCACAGGCTCCGGCGTGTAGTAAACCCCTCGTGAATCCCGCATTTTCGGGTCATATTCCGCCAAGAAAGTCTCATAGAAATGCACCACCGGATCTTCCCGGCGATCGCGCTGACCAAAATCTCTTAAAATCGCTGACATATCCGTTTGCTGCAAAATAGTCGCCAAAGTATCCACCGCCCAAGTAATGCGATCGTCCAATTCCGACCCCGCAATTTGATTAAAAATCCCCCGTAAAAATGGATTCGTTTTGGGTAATCTGAACCCCGCCGTTTCCCTTGAGAAAGAACTCACTTGATCCATATTGCACCGCGCCGCAAACAAACCATAGCAAATCGTCTGAGCATACATATCTGCAAACTGCTCCCCCGTCAAATCTCGAATCAACACCTGCCGAAAAGATTCCAACTGCTGCCGCAACATCCCCCCTCGATCGCTATCCTTCAGAGCCGTAGTGATCGCATCTCGAATCAACTGCGCCAAAGCTGCCATCCTTTTCGCTAAGGCTCTGGGAGTCGTCACCTCCACAACTTTAGTTAAGATAAATCGCTGCAAAAGTTGATCAACTTCGGTAATCCCCTCAGGATCCGGCTTAATTTTCCTTTGTTTATCCAACGTAGCGATAGCAGCCGACAAGCGTAACTCGCCTTCCACATACCACCGGAACTCCAAATAATCTGTCAGGATGAGATTTCCTAAAGCATGAAAATACCTTTGCATCTGCTCCTTTTTCTCCAGCCCCTGCAACGGAATGCCCATATCTTTAGCCTCAATATGTCCAATCTTCAACTCCCCTTGACTAATCAAAAAATCCGGCATCCCATACTTTTCTCGTTTTGGCTCATTCACCACCTGAATCGAACTATCCAAAGACTCTAGCAACTTCTGTAAAGCAGGACGATAGCTATGTTCTGTAGCATTTCCCCTTTGGTGAATTTGCATAACTTCTTGCAAATATGCTTGGATTTGATTCGCCATAGTTTTCTGAGACTACTTGGTTTTAAGATACTAGTCCTGCTAAAGTTATATTAATTTTTAATCACACACAAATCGAGAAAACTATGATTCTTCCGGGGGCGATCGTCCGTGTTACCAATGCTGATGATACCTACTATGCCTTTGAGGGTTTAGTCCAACGTATTGATGGCAACAAAGCGGCTGTCCTCTTTGAGGGCGGCAACTGGGATAAGCTAGTCACCTTTCGCCTCTCGGAGTTAGGGGCAGTAGAAAAAACTGCCAAGAAGGGCAAATAGGCTAAATAATTAGCTGCCCAGACCCAACCCAGCCAGATAGCCCGTTGTCCACGCACTCTGGAAATTAAATCCTCCCGTCACCCCGTCAATGTCTAGCACCTCTCCCGCTAGATACAAGCCGGGGCATACTTTTGATTCCATAGTCTTAAAATCTACTTCCCCCAAAGGCACGCCGCCACAGGTGACAAATTCTTCCTTGAATACCCCTTTGCCTTGGATGGCATAAGTTCCCTGCGTTAGCTCCTCGACTAATTGGTTCAAGGTTTTTTTCGATAACTCCGCCCATTTTTGACCATCACTCACCCCCAGATAGTTAACTAGTTTTTGCCAGAGGCGTTTGGGGACAGGAAAGGGACAACTGGAGGCGATCGATCTCTGAGGTAACTGCCCTTTTACTGCGGTGAGCTGCTGTCGCAAACTTCGGGATTATAG
>JAAUUE010000100.1 GCA_012031635.1 Coleofasciculaceae cyanobacterium SM2_1_6
AATTAAAAAAGTAGCCGTAAGCCTCATGGTGAAAGCCAGTGAGCGTGAATGGGTAGGGGCGCATTGACTACGCCCTTAAGGTACAGTGACTGAAAAATCGGATTCTGGACTCTTAAAGAATCCCACGTGCTTTAGCCGTGGGAGTGTCAAACAAAAAGATTTTTGAAAGAACTTGCATCGCTGCCAGATAATATTCAAAGTCGAGTGGAAGCGATCGTATTTCAAGAACTCAGCACAGAAAATCCCTTTAGTCTTGGATATCTTGAAAAAATGAAAGGTTACACCGACAAATATAAAATTTGGGTTGGTAATTATTACTATAAGAGCTTTTTGATCTCAGTGATTTCTGAGCTACGGCGCTCGCAGCGAAAACCCATTTCTTGCCAGTCGGGAAAATTCACCTGGGTTAAGGGAATTATCTCGTCACACTCTGGGCTAGAAAACTGACTCAGCACTGCCCAACCCAAACTCCGGGCTAGATCGATCGCTGTCTTCCAGTCTTCCTCTTTATTTCCCGGCGGGGTGAGGTCTGGAATTATCTCCGGCTCTACCCAAATGCCGTGGGAACCCAGCAAAATCTGCGCCATCCATACGGCTCTGGGAGTATGGCTGACGGAGGTAATCAGCTTAACTTTGCGGACTTGCCAACGCTGGAGGGTGGGGATACTAAAAAAGAAATTATCAAAGGTCGATCGAGCGCACTTTTCTAACCAGACTTGATCCATAGAGGCTTGACGAAGTTGAAACATCATCCAAATGCAGGGATCGGCGGAACCTTGGGAAATTAAAATGGGGATAGTCGGGTTTGCTTTGGCAACTTGGGCAGCATAGATTTCTCGCTGAATGCCTCCCCCCAAAACTAAAAAAGCATCGATGGAGCCTGTCGCTGCCTGCTGCAACCGGAACCAATTTACCCCCACCCAGAGCAGAATTAACAGCCCACAAATCATTAAAATCCTGCTGGCAAACCTAGTTATTTTTCCTAGCCATCGTTGCCAAACATGGTGATTCATAAATTGATTTCCTTGCAGAATTATGGGGCATTTCCACTAAGCCTCGGTTGCCGATCGATCCCCGTACTTCAGCAAGAGAGCGATCGCAATACTCACTGCGATGATCAGGAGCATACTCAACGCCGAACCAAAGCCCCAATTTTGAGTTGTCCCCAAAAACTGGTTATAAATTAATCTTGCCATGGTCATACTAGAAGCACCGCCCAATAATTCGGGATCCACGAAATCCCCTAGACTGCCAATAAAGACTAGTAAGCATCCAGCTAAAATTCCGGGACTGGTTTGGGGAATAGTAATTTTCTCAAAGATTACCGATGGCTTCGCTCCCAAGTCCGCTGCCGCTTCCAATACTCGACTATCTAGCTTTTCAATGGCGGTATAGAGAATTAGTACCATAAAAGGTAAATAACTATAGGTCATGCCAATTAAGACGGCGATCGGGCTATTGAGAATTTGTATCGGGGGCAGGTCAAAATATACCAAAACTGAGTTTAGTAAACCCGTGGGGCGGAGAATCGAAATCCACGCATAGGAGCGGAGCAGAGAAGAAGTCCACAGGGGCAGAATAAAGGCTAAGAGGCACAAATTGCGCCACCCCCTCGGCAACATATAACCAATCCAGTAGGCAATGGGAAACCCCAAAATTAAACAACTAAAGGTCGTCCCCAAGGCGAAGAAGATCGATCGCAAAATCACCCACAAGAAAGTTCCTTCAAAGGCTCGCAGATAATTTTCAATCCCACTCGGATCAACCACCATCCCCGGCTTAATATCAGGGACTAAACTCAACTGAAAAATCACTAAGGTGGGCAATACTAATAATAAAAATAGCCACAATCCCGATGGCAAGAGGAGAATTAATGCCTCAAAAAAATTCCCTTGCCCCCGCTCTTTCAGCTTTGGTGGTTTTGATAGTTTAGGCTCTTTGCTCTTAGTTTTTCTAGCTTTTTTAGGCACTGGTTAACCTCGTCCAATAATCATCAAAAATAGCACTGATCTCATCGGCGACGGGAGTAATCCCCTCTAACTTTTCTAGAGTGGCGGGAGTGGGAAAGAGGGTTTGATCCTGTTTTATGTCGGGAGCTAGTTGCTCAAAGGCGACTTGGTTGGGAGTGGCGAATTTCAGGTTTTTAACTACCTGCGTGGCAATCTGAGGCTGGAGGAGAAAATTGATCCAAGCGTAGGCTCCTTGGGGATTGGGGGCACTTTTGGGGATCACGATCGTATCCACGTAGGCAGAAGAACCACTGTTGGGAACCACGTAGCGCAGGGCTGGATTTTCCGCAATCACTTGATTGGCATCACTGGAATAACACATGGATACTAATAAATCCCCGGCAAGCATTTGGGGAGCCCAAGCATCAGAAGTAAAGGCAGCGATCGAGGGCTTGAGGCGCACTAGGTGCTGGTAGGCTTGATTAATCTGTTGGGGATCGGTGCTGTTGTAGGAAAACCCCAATTTCCTGAGAGTTGCCCCCATGACTTCCCGGACATCGTTAATCAGGGTAATTTTCTTGCTTAAAGCTTGTTGATTATCCCAAAGATATTGCCAATCTTCTACAGGTTGCTTCAGGGCTTGGCTGTTGTAAATAAGCCCCGTGGTTCCCCACGCCGCCGGGACACTAAACCGATTCCCTCGATCGTAAACTGGGTCTTGAAACCGGGGAAATAGCTGCTCTAATCCCAAAATCAAACTTTTATCTAGTTCTAGCAGCAGATCCAATTCCACCATTTTCTGCACCATGTAATCCGAGGGATAAATGACGCTATAGGCTCCCCCCGCCCCGGCTTGCAGTTTTGCCAACATGGTTTCATTGGCATCAAACACATCCACGATCGCCCGGATTCCTGTCTCCCTTTCAAAGGCTGCTAATAGTTCCTCATCGATATAGCCAGACCACGTGTAAATAAAAAGTTGATTGGGGTCGCTCCCAGTCACAGGCGGGCGGACATTGGCAAGAGTCCAACCACAGCTAGATAACCCCGTAGACAAACCCAAGGAAGCGAGAGCTGCTCCCGCCCCTAGGAGAAAATGTCGTCGTTGGCGTAGCCTTCCCTTTGGGAAATCAAACCCCATGCTCAATGCTCCTCCTCTGTTGGCGTAGCCTTCCCTGTGGGCAAAGGTTCCCACACTAATAGACAATCCGCCGGATGCCAAAGCACATACACTGGCGTAGTCGGGCTGGGTAAATTATTACTAGCTTTAGGATACATCACCGTGATCATTTTCCCTTGGAGGAGTTCTACCCTATAGTAGGCGTGGGTTCCCTTGTACATGACATTCCGGAGTCTGCCCTCAAAACAGTTTGGTTGATTAGCTTGGGGCTGGAGGCTCATCTTAATCTTTTCGGGGCGGATACTGACCACCACATCCTCAGGCATGGGACTAGGGAGTTGGTAACGGGGTTGAATCACCAAATCCAGCCCTTCATCGGTGCTGACTTGGATAGTATTACCATGTTCCCTCGATCGACCCAAAAATAAATTGGTATCACCAATAAAATCTGCCACAAAGGGAGTCCGGGGACATTCATAGATCTCCGCCGGAGAACCGATCTGTTCAATTCTGCCCCCCTGCATCACCGCAATGCGATTCGATAAACTCAGGGCTTCCTCCTGATCATGAGTCACCATAATAAACGTCATCCCCAAATCTTGATGAATATTTGATAACTCTAGCTGCATTTCCTTCCGGAGTTTCAAATCCAACGCCCCCAAGGGTTCATCTAGCAGTAGCACCGCCGGACGATTCACCAAGGCTCTCGCTAAGGCTACCCGTTGTTGTTGTCCTCCCGATAGCTGCTGGGGCAACCGCTTAGCAAAATCTATCATTTTTACTAGAGTTAAAGCCTCTTCGACTCTTTCTTTGATTTCCTGACGTTTGAGGTTTTGCAATTTCAACCCAAAGGCAACATTTTCGGCGACATTCAGGTGACTAAAGAGGGCATAGCTCTGGAACACGGTATTCACCGGGCGCTGATGGGCGGGGACTCGGCTCATGGAGTTTCCCTGAATCACAACTTCTCCAGCAGATGCGTGTTCAAAGCCCGCAATTAATCTCAGGGTCGTAGTTTTCCCACAGCCCGAAGGTCCCAAGATACTAAAAAATTCCCCCGGAGCAATTTGCAAATCTACCTCCCGAACAACCGTTTCTCCCCGAAAGGATTTACTCACACCCCGGAGTTCGACATCAAATTCGGCGACTTCTGACACCGAGGGAGCTTTTTTCTGGAAGGCTTTGAAAATCATAGGAATTTTATCAGTTATCAGTTATCAGTGAACAGTTATCAGTTACTTGCACTGAGCGGAGTCGAAGTGTCAGTTACTTGCACTGAGCGGAGCCGAAGTGTCAGTGAACAGTGAACATTTATCGGGGGGCAGTTTTGAATTGATTGAATCCGGGACTTAGGCAAAATTAGGGTTTTATCTACTATAGGTACTTGGGGAGGTACTTGGGAGCGGGTCTTGCCCACCCTTTTGGATGATTAAATAGTTTTAGGTTGTTCAGGTTAAGTTTTTGGGGTTAAGTTTTTTCAACTTTTTGGGATTATTTTGTTCTTATTCTACTTTTTGATGGTAATTATGACTGGATTATTTTTGATGGAGAGAGGGGGAGATTTTTAGCTTGAAAATTACTAAGTTAAGTCTGCCTAGGGAAGGAACTGTTGGGGTTTGAGGAGACGATTGAGATCAAAGCGAAATTTTAGGAGGAAAATTCTTAGGGTGATGCCCTCAGAGCCGTAGCCAGACCAGTAGCTCTGCCAACCCAAACGGAGGATGCCTAGACCAAAATCAAGGGTTCGATCGTCGAAGGGGTTCGGAGCATCGGGAGCAAAGCGACTATAAAAGGCTTGACTGAGATCATGATGGATGATGTAACTACTGCCAGTAACCTGAAATTTCTTGCCAGCCCAGACAGTGAGTTCCTTGCCCAGTTTTCCGGCATCTTTTACTGCGCCGATACTATTACTACCATGGAGACGGTAGGCAACTAGGGGCTGGCGGAGATGGGCGATCGTTCCCAGTTTGGCTGCGGCTAGAGCTATCCAGAGGTCATGGTGCCAAGCAGGTCTTCTCTGGATCGGGAAGGGTAACACTTGGGGCAGGAGACTGGCACAGAAGATCAAGGCACAGCCCGTGACGGTGTTGCGGAGGAGGAGGAGTTCTGGGGTGAGTTTTTCGGGGTTGCGTCCTTCGTATTCCCAGCAGGAAGGATGGATCACCTGTTCCTGTTCGTTGACAACTAATAGATCGGAGTGGGCAAGGAGGGCGTGGCTCGATCGCATACTCTGGAGGAGGGTTTTCAGCTTTTCGGGATGCCAAATATCATCTTGGTCAGAAAAAGCGATCGCCCCCACGGTTTCATCGAGAGCGCAGTACTGGAGTCCCCGTTCAAAGTTGTGGTAGGAGCCTACATTTTTTTCGTGAAAATGACAGGAAAATCGGGGGTCATTGCCCACTAAAGTTTTAATTTTTTCTTGACACTCCAAGGTAGAACAATCATCCACAACATAGCAAAACCAATTCCGCCAAGTTTGCTGCCGAATCGAGGCTAGCTGCTTCGCTAAATACTGGGGGTCGGGATTATAGGTAGCTAGAACAATGGCAATTCTCTCTTGACTAATCGCTGTACTCATAAGCTTGTTTTTACCCAATTTTCACTTTTTCCCTACTTTTCACCCGCAAGATTAATACGCAAAAGGTTAGCGATGTATAGGAATAATTATTTTGTTGTCACTGATCTTAGTCGAAGTTTTGTCTCCGACTTCAGCGTACCGTTACCAATAACATCCCAAGGCAACAATACTGATAAAAATAAGACAGCAACAGTTAATCCTATAACCAATTCAATCATAAATCATAATTTAAAGAATAAATGCATAGATGTATTAAATAGTCGATAAGTAGTAGATGTCTAGGATGTTTTTGTCACCTAGGTAGCCTATGTCAACTCGATTTGGCAATCATCTCCTACCATAAAGCGTAGTGCTTTAGGACGATGGTGGGTTCTTTGTAAAGAGGCTCTCTGCCCAATCACGCTATCTACGATTCTTTGATGAATCCCTTCAATTTTTGCACCCTGAAGAATAACACTGTGATCTAGTTCTGAATCTATTAAGGTCACTGTATCAGCAATACTACTATAGGAACCAATAAAACAGTTAGTTATACAACAATCTTTGCCAATTACTACCGGACCGCGAATGATGCTATTAATGATTTTTGTCCCTTGACCGATCGATACTCTGCCATTGACTTGGCTCTTGTCATCTAGTTCCCCAGCAATTTCGGTGCTGACACAGGAGTCGAGAATAATCTGATTGGCTTCGAGGAGGTCATCTTTTTTTCCGGTATCCAGCCACCACCCCTTCAGTTCTCTGGCTTGGACATTGCCCTGCCGGTCTATCAGATGGGAAATAGCATCGGTAATTTCTAGTTCTCCCCGGGCGGAGGGTTGAATCTCGGCGATCGATCGATGAATTTCCGCCGAAAAGAAATAAACCCCGACTAAAGCAAGGTTAGACTCAGGAATCTTCGGTTTTTCCACCAGCTTGAGAACTCGCCCCTGGGCATCAAGGGTCGCAACCCCGAAAGCTGTGGGATTTTTTACACTCCGTAGGAGAATTAAGCCATCCAGTTGTTGCTCCTTGAACTGATCAAGGAAAGTCCCTAGGGAATCCTGAATTAGGTTATCTCCCAAATACATGATAAAAGAAGTATCCCCCAGAAAAGGTTGAGCAATTTTCACGGCATGGGCTAAACCCGCAGGTTGATCTTGGGTAATATAGGTGATATTGGCTCCGAAGCGATCGCCATTCCCAGTTTTGAGTTGAATTTCTTCTCCCGTTTCTGGACTAATAATAATCCCAATATCAGTAATCCCCGCCGCCACGATCGCCTCCAGCCCATACCAAAGAATCGGTTTATTTGCCACCGGGACTAGTTGTTTTGCGCCAGTGTAAGTGAGAGGACGGAGACGAGTACCTTTGCCACCAGAGAGAATAAGGGCTTTCATGTTTGGGTTGATAACTTTTGGGTTAAGAATATTTAGGAAAAGATCACAGAAACTTCCTGCTATTCTACCCTAGGTTGATCGCAACTCTTTTAACATCTTAACTAAGCTCTCTCGCCAGTAGGGAGGATAACTATCTAGGTACGATCGAATTTTGGCAGGAGCTAAAACCGAGTAGGGGGGACGGTGGGCTGGGGTCGGATATTCTGGGGTAGTAATAGGAATAACTTCTTGAATTTGTAAGGGAAAATTTAATTGTCTAGCTTCGGCAAAAATCGCCATCGCAAAATCGTACCAGCTACAAACTCCACTATTTGTATAGTGATAAATCCCTGTCATTTCTGGAGTTAGCTGAGGCAAAATTTGTTTAATTACTCCGGCTAAATCTGCTGCCCAAGTGGGGCTACCGACTTGATCATAAACTACCTTCACCACCTCTCGATCTTTCCCTAATCTGAGCATAGTTTTGACAAAATTAGCCTTACCATAGCTGCCATAAACCCAAGCAGTACGGATAATTACATGGCGCTGACAATGGGCTTGAATAGCGATTTCCCCTGCCAATTTTGTCTTGCCGTAGGTACTTAGAGGGTTAGAAGGATGATCTTCTGGGTAAGGTTGATTGCTGGTGCCATCAAACACGTAATCTGTAGAAATATGTATGAGGTAGGCTCCCAATTGTTCACAGGCTTGGGCGAGGTATTGGGGGGCGATCGCATTCCCCAGTTTTGCTAATTCTGGTTCTTTTTCTGCCAAATCCACTGCCGTGTAAGCCGCCGCATTAATAACTATCTCCGGTTGAATTTCTAGCACTAAATCCCGGAGTTTTTCTGGCTCATAGAGGTCTATTTGGGGACGGCTAACTGTTACTAAGTTGGGATAGTTAATCAAGGATTTTTGAATTTCTGTGCCAAGTTGTCCATTACCACCAATCAAGAGAATTTTTTGCATAGTTTACTTAATTTTAGGCTTAGATTTATTAATTAGATTGCTGATAAAATAAAGTTTTTGCATATTCGTAAAGCTCTAAATCCCAAGGATTACATTTAGCCACAAAATCAATTTCTGACTGAGCTAACTTAGCTTTATCTTTACCAATATTTTCGGGAATATAATCAATTTGCTGCCATTGCAATACTTTTTTACACAAAGCCAGACTACCATCAAAATCTTCTTGAATCCCCACAATACAAAAATATTGACGGAGATTTTCCTTCGCTTGGTTGAATAACTCTCGATCGCATTCCCCATAACTAACCCCAGTTTGTCCTAGTTGCTGTTGGAGCCAATCTCCCGATAGGTAGCGGGTTTGATGATTATCCGTTGGTATGGGTTGGAGAGTTGTAATTAATTCCCGGAGGCTGAGATCCTGAGATTCTTGATGATATTTAGCATCTTTAACCCGTTGCTGATGGTAGTACCAAGAAATGACTCGATCGACAGGATGACGCAGAAAGGTCATATATTTTAATTCTCTCCCTAAAATTTCGTGCAACCCAAAACCTATATGCCCCAAAATTAATTTTACTTCGGGTTTTAGTGGTGCATTTATAGATTGATTTGCTGACTGATTTCGGGATTGAGTTAGACGTTGATTTAATGGCGAGTCTAGTTGATTTAATTGTTGATTTAATTGTTGATTTGATTGTTGATTTGATTGTGAATTTAATCTCAATTTTAGTTTGTCAATATGCTCTTGTAATGTTGTTGCTCCGACACCAATGTAAGCAGAAAAAATATGCTCTTCCCCATACTGTTGTTGGATGATCTGCCGGAGCGTCGTCCCCGCCGTTTTGGGAATATGCATGAAGAAAATTAGCTCATTACTACCCATATACTCCCTAGAGTTTAGTTAGAAAAACAATTTAGACATATATAAAGATTAGAGGGCTGGGTGTAATCAATAAAATCTCCAAATTAAAAAAATTACTGGTTTAATGACAATTGTTGAATCTGCTCAAGAGAAAGCCCGGTAATTTGATTAATCAAATCTATAGAAATACCAGAACGCAGCATATTGATCGCAATTTGATTGGTCGCCTCAATCTGACCTCTAGCTAACCCCTCAGCTAACCCCTCAGCTTTACCTTCAGCTTTGCCTTCCGCCTTGCCTTCTGCTTTGCCTTCTGCTTTGCCTTCTGCTTTGCCTTCCAATAAAATCTCTTGATAGGTAACTGATTCCTTCATGACTTCTCTCCTTAATAGTCTTTGTAATATTTCCTTTCCTAATGCTAACCCAGAAATAACGTAGGTAGCTGCCAAGAGATTTGCTTGAATTGCTCGATCGGTAATTGCTTCAATTTGGTTGGCAACTTGTTTTAATTCTTCCTCTGGATCATGAGTTTGACACAGAGCCACAAAAGGTAATAATCCTTGGTATTGTTGGAGGATTTGGGGCGATTGTTCCCAGAGCCTGATCACTTGGAATTGGTGGTTAGTTAACTCTGAGGTAAAACTGGTTTGACGGGCTAGGGGAGAATTAGTTGGTCTGAGGTAAATTACGGTTTGATGAATTTGCTTGGTGGGAAATTTGCGCCGGAGCCTGACCCAGTAATCTAGCATCCGCTAATCAAATAGTTCAGCATCTTGAAACTTGGGGGCATTTTCATCTTTTGCTGATAGAATTGGTTCCCCTTGGAGTTGCCAATCTATAGATAATTGGGGGTCATTCCAGAGAATTGCTCGATCGAACTCTGGGGCATAATAATTAGTAGCTTTATACATCACTTCTGCCACTTCTGAAAACACGACAAAACCATGGCCAAAACCGGGAGGAATCCACAATTGGCGCTTATTAGTGGCACTGAGAACACAACCTACAGACTTACCAAAAGTTGGGGAACTCCGGCGCAGATCCACCGCCACATCAAGGATTTCACCAACCAAAGCCCGGACTAATTTTCCTTGGACAGCTTGGACTTGGTAATGAATTCCCCGGAGCACATTGCGGATCGATCGCGAGTGATTATCTTGGACAAATTCCACCTCTAAACCAGTTTTTTCTTGGAAGCGGCGATGATTGTAACTTTCCATAAAAAAGCCTCGATCGTCACCAAAAACCTGCGGTTCAATAATTAAAATATCGGGAATTGGTGTGGATATAACTTGCATAATGCTACCCCTAAGATTTTTGGGAATGTTGATAGATACGTCGGGGGACTTCCACCATCACTGGCAGCGGTTTTAAGAAATCCCAGTGGGTAGAAACCGGAGACAAATTCGGATTGTAATAGGGATCGCCGCCTTTAATCATACTTAACCACCGCTCCAGAAAGAGCCGGGAATCTGCGGGGTGGGGATCAATACCCGTGGTTTTCCCGCGGGAGTAGGATTCGTGATGAATCAAAGTTGCTTGGGAACAGAAGACCACCCGATAACCCGCCGCCCTCGATCGCAGACACAGATCCACATCCCCAAAACCAACGGCTAACTTTTCATCAAAGCCCTGCACTTCCTCAAAGGCATCCCGGCGCATTAGCAAACAAGCCGCCGTCACTGCCGACATTTCCTTATTGACGTACAAAGCTCCCATATAACCATCGGTAAATTCTTGATCCATAAGCTGATTTGCCATGAATTTCCCGTAATGTTCGGCAATGCCATTTAAGCCCACACCGACTCCGGCGTGCTGGATTACCCGTCGATCGGGATAGAGTAATTTTGCTCCCACTACACCAATATCTGGGTTTTGGGCTAATTCCACCATCCGCTCTAGCCAGCCGGGTTCGATCGCTTCAATATCGTTATTACAGAATAAATAATGACTATACTTTTTGGATTTGATTTGTTTCACTGCCCAGTTATTAATTGCTGAGAAATTAAAAGAGCCTTCATAACGCATAACTCGATGGCGACCTTCTAAGGATTTGAAGTAATAAATACTTTTTAAATCATGGGAAGCATGGTCGACAATAATAATTTCGTAGGGAATATCTTTAATAGTTGCTTCAATACTATCAATGCACTGGCGGACTAATTCTCCATGATTTTTGGTGGGAATAATAATGGCAACTTTCTGCTCTGGTTTTAGGTCATAACGAACCTGAAAATAATTAAAACTCACCCCATCTTCTACCTTCCCGGGGAGTTGGCAACGGTCTAAATGACGCTGGAGAATTTGCTTAGAAGCATTGATCACTTCTGCCTGTTTTTGGTGTCCAGAACTAGTTTGGTGAATCCGCCATAGATAGAGGACTTGGGGAACATGGACGATGGTTTTGGCCTGCTCCACAATCCGCAGAATTAGATCATAATCTTGGGAGATTTTTAAGCTAGAGTCAAAGCCGCCTACTTGTTTTAGTAACGTAGTTTTGAAGCCGACAAAATGCACAATGTAGGGGTGCGATCGCAAATATTCCAGAGAGAACATGGGGCGAAAAGCAAAGGTGATCATTCTGCCTTCAGGAGTGGTCATGCCTTCATCGGAATAAATCATATCCGGGGCATCAGTGAGGATGGATTCGGCAACTCGAAATAGGGCTTCTTCTGTAATCAGATCATCATGATCCATCAACATCACAAAATCCCCCGTAACTAACTGGAGTGCCGCATTAGAAGCCGCCGCCGTGCCGCCATTGGTTGCACAAAAATGCACTTTGATCCGGGGGTCTTTAGCTGCTTGTTTTTGCAAGAAAGATTTTACATAGGGTTCTGGGGAAGCATCATCGGCAATGCACAATTCCCAGTTGGGATAGAGTTGTTTTTGCACCGACTCGATCGCTGCTTGGAGCCATGCTTTGGGGGGATTATAGGTGGGAATAATAATTGAAATTTTGGGCTGGGCTGGTAATTTTTGAAGCTTTTCTCTAAGGATCGGCGCAACATAATGATGGAAATTGTGGCGATTATCTATCCACAAATAGTCATTCAAAGAACGACTAGCAATGTATTCCCGCACCTTGATATTAACGGCACTAATTCCTCCCTGCTGCCAGATTTTATAGACTTTTTTGGCAGCCCTCGGTGCAAAGAGAGCAAATTTAGAAGTTTTCACCATCACTTTGGAGCCAACACCTTGTAGTTTGGTAAAGAATTGACTGACAGGATGGCGGGGCTTTACTTCTACGGTGCGATCGAAGGCACAAAACTCAGAATTATCGTGGTAGGTGATCCAAATCTTTAAGTTGAGCGTCCCCACAAAATTTGGCTTGAGGGGATATCGATAAGCAAAGCCACTAGAACCAGCATTGGGAATATTTGGGTAGGCCGCCCCCACATCATGACGAAACATGGGATAGGGCAACTCTTCTGCCTTGCTGCCGTCAATGCTAAAGGTCAAGCGCCAGATCGGCATTGTGCTACTAAACACCCAACCAGAAATCAACAGTATGTCGTCAGTAGTATCGTGGTGGGATGCTGGTAAATCTAGGGAGCCCTTTAAATTTTCAGCTAAATAATTTTCACTATTTGTTTGGGTCATTGCTCAGGAAAGGCGTAGGGGGCAGATTGCTCGAAAACATCACCGTATAAAACACTCCAAATGGTGCCCTATGACAATGGATTGTAAACGGTATGTATATTAACACAGCCGTGACCATTTAATTTTATGATCAAGCTCTGATGAGGCTCTAAGGAAATTGCTGAATATTCCGAACTTCCCACCCATTACCACCCAGCAGGGGGAAGGTCTTACTCGTTTTTAAGGATTGTTTTTAAGCCCTACCCAAAAGTTTTTTAAGTTTTCTCCAACTCCGCCCTAGTTGCCAAAATTTACTGCTTTCCATTCCGTGGACTATTGATTGAAGTCTAGTTATTTCTTCCTTGGTTTGCTGGAGTTCGGTTTGAGTCCGGGCAAGATGTCCTTGAGTTTGTTGGGCGATGAGGCGGACTTGCTCTAATTCTGTATGGGTATAGCGGAGTTGCTCTTCTAAGGGGGAAATATGAGTAGTTAAAGATTGGATGTGGGTCTGCATATTTTGGATCTCTGTATGAGCCTCGTGCAGTTTGCTGTGACAGCGCCGAACTTCCTCGTGTGCCTGGAGCAGTTCTGAGTGCGATCGCCCCACCTCTTCCTGTAACCGAGCGATTTCTTGATCATGTAACCGCCGGATTTCTGCGTGGAGTTGTTGGACATGGGTTTCTAGATTTTTCTTATCCTTGGCGAGGGCGCAGTAATCAACCCAGTCTTTGGCGATCCATGGTTTGTAGGCAGAAGGAGGTAGAGGGAGGTAAGGGGAAGATGAGGAGGTAGAGGGAGGTACAGGAAGGTAAGGGGAAGATGAGGAGGTAGAGGGAGGTACAGGAAGGTAAGGGGAGGTAAGGGGAGGTGAAGATGAAG
>JAAUUE010000101.1 GCA_012031635.1 Coleofasciculaceae cyanobacterium SM2_1_6
ACTTTAGTAATCTTTCTAGACATTTTGAAACAGCCTACGGAAAACTTCAACCTTTTTCAACTCTTTTAGCACAGCAAACTTGTCGAGCAATAGCATTTAAAATGAGTTGGTTTAGGGAACATCAAGAAGTCCCAGCAAGTTCCCTCTTCTTTTTAGCTTGGCACTTTTTTACCCATAGTTATGAAGATGCTACAGTAATTCATGACTTGCCCATAATTCATAGCCGACATCAGCAAGGAATAGTTCTGGATGGATTTCACTCAGAACTATTAGAGGCAATTCAACGCTATTATAGCGATCGCTCAAAACTTAACTATAATTGGATAGATAAACTAGAACGTCTCGCTGATGGAATTATTAACCGAAACTATTTAGATAAGCTTAACTTATTTAAGGCAAGGCTTTATCGAGACTGGCAAAATCCTGAACAAGCGAAAATTGCTTATCGTAGTATCAGGACTCATCCTGAATTTGGAATGGAGGCAAGTTCCTTTAATGGTTGACGAACAATCAAGAAATTCCAGTCATCGCCCAACTCCTTCATCTGCGGAAGGGGAGAGAAAATTGGCTGAAAAAAAGGCTAAAACATATCAATCTAGAACAACTAGTTCAAGCTGGCTTGAGCCTAAGTCTGCTCAAGAATTATGTGATCAGTTGCGAGGGATGGTGCAGAAGAAAGAATGGGATAAATCATTAGCTGAGCATTTTATTCAAATAGTTGTTAACCCTAAAAAACAATATCAATTAAACTCTGCACAAAAATCAAGCGTATTAGATTCTATCCTTAAATGTCCTTCAAAATATCGAGCTTTGGTTCATTTGTTAATTTTGTCTGAGAACTTTAATTCTCAAAATAAGCTACATACTCTAGATGGTATTGCTGCCGGAATTATAGCTTTTGTAAAGGATGAACTTGAACTTGAATCTAGAATTGAAGCTAATTTATTGAAAATTCAAGGTAATGAAGTCTTGCTTGATTGGCTTAAGAAAAAGCTAAAAGTAAAAGAAGAAAGTTTATTCAAGAAACTAGATTTAATTAGAAATTTAATTTCTTATTTAATTGGAGCTGGAGAAACCATAGCTATTTCAAGTCGCCTTGATATAATCTTAGAGGCTTTCGCAGATTCTAATTATTTACGACAGTATACTGAAAAAGCAATTACATTAGAGAAAGTCACTCAACATAGAGTTAAAGCCATTGTTGATCTATTTTGCTTAGATAAGCCCACAACTACTGAGCCTGAGCGTCTTATCCTGTTTGGTAGTTCTGTACATAATTTATTTGTTTATCAGTTAGATGAAATTTCCCAACTTCGTGACAATTTCGAGAATGAGAGACAAACTAGCCACAAAAAAGATAAGAGAATTACAGATTTAGAAAGTCGGTGTAAAGAATTAGAAAATGAAATAGTACAAACAAAAAAGGAGTTGGAGCATGAACAAGACGAATTAAAACAAGAAAAAATTATTTATGAGCAACTTAAGGCTTCTAGCATAGCAAAAATTAGTCAACAGCGAAATTCTGCGCTAAATGAAGTAAGAAGCCGTATAGAGCATGAACTTCAGAAACTAGAGAGATGCTTTAATGGCAAAGCTGATTCATTCGCTGAAAATAGCAAAATGGGATTAAAAATCATTGGTAAGATAAGGGATAGATTATCTGATTAAGGAGATTTATGGTCGGATTTGGTATTGATTTTGGAACAACTAACTCAGTAGTTTCCGCATTTAACGGTCGAGAAACAAGACCTTTTGTAGATAGCAACAATCTTCCACATCCATCTGTTCTTTGGTATAGAGGAGATAAGAAACCAGTGGTCGGACGTGAAGCTAAAGATAGAATCAAAGATTTTGGCAACACGCCGGGAAATAAGTTTATTAGATCAATTAAAAGCAGAATTCAACAGGAAACCGAATTTGAAATATTTGGAAAATATCATTACACTTGGGAAATTGCGGGTGAAATTTTTCGTTTCCTGAAAGAAGATGCTAAAAATAGAGATACTACCTACCCCACAATGAATGAGGCGGTTGTCACAATTCCTTTATATTTTAACGGTCAACAAAGAAAAGCTATTCGCAAGGCTGCTGAAGTGGCAGGAATCTTCGTTAAAAATTTTATTCATGAACCATTTGCAGCTGTTATCGGTTGTTTGTTTTCAAATTCAGATTCATTAAATCTATTAAAGAATATCAAGGAAAATATTTTAGTATTTGATTGGGGTGGCGGAACTTTAGACATAACTCTTGTCAAGCTGGATTCAGGTACAATTTCTGAGATAAGTAATCAAGGATATCCAGGTAGATCAGGAGATCATTTTGATGAAATTTTAATGGCAGATGTTATTGATAAATTTCGACAAGAGCATGATATATATTCACAAGGATTTTGGGTTGATACAGGACTTGAAAGTATTCTTGCTCATGATATTGAATTTGCCAAGATTGGTTTGAGTGAAAGAGAAAGTGAGTCTGTAGAGATTGCGGACTTTTATTCATTTAATGACAAAGGCATTAATTTGGATTCAGAAATAAGTCGCAAGCATTTTGAATCTTTGATCAATCTTGACATTCAAGATGCAATGAGCTTGGTAGATAAAGTTTTAGATGAAGCCCGGATACAAATATCTCAAGTAGGGCGTGTGTTGCTCATTGGAGGAACTTCTAAAATCCCACTGCTTGACAGAATGATGCGAGATATTTTTGGCACATCTAAAGTTCAGAGAATTGCCAATGCCGATACAGTAATTTCTGAGGGAGCAGCAATTATTTCACACTATTATTGGCAGCCATATTTGGTAAGACCAATATGTATTCAGCTATCTGATGAAAGTTATTATACTGTGTTCGATGCTGGTACTATTCTTAATCCTAAGACTGCTCAAAAAGAAGTTAAGTTTTTTTGTACGGATAATCGAGATGGGGAAGGTATTTTGATTTTGGCTGATAGATTTGATGACATCAGATGCCAAGTTAAATATCCTATTATCAAAATTCCCATAGCTAAAAAATTAAGAGATGTATATACTGAAAAAGTAATAACAGATTTTAGAATTGACCAAAATTTAATTTTGAGAGCTAGTGCAAAGGGGTCTATAGAAGATCAACCAGTCTATGCTGAGTATCATGATATTTGTTATGGTTTACGCTTTGCTTAAGTTTATCTAGGATACGAAATATGACTCAATCTAACCTTCAGATAAAATCTAATCTAATGATTGATGATGGGAGAAAACAAGCACCATACTTTCCAGGAGATTTTGCATATCAATTAAATCCAAGGAGCTTCGATAAAAGAGTTCAAAGAATGTCTTGGACTGATAAACAAATTCATGAGTATCAACAAACTCTTATCTGTTCACGTTGTAAACGACCCTGTGCTGGTACTTGCGTGGCTAACAATGATGTATGAGAAGTGTCATGTCAAAAAAAGAAAGATTAAGCTCAAAAATCAACCTTATGGAAGAATTAGGCAGAAATTGGGTGATCGGTTTCCTTGAGCCATAACTAATAACTAACCATTGCAAAGGCGATCGAGGGGGCTGGCGATCGAGTTGGGGATTCCCCTAGGGGCAGAGTGCGAGGTGCTGCTATTACAGATTGAAATGGGTTGTAGCCGTAGCTAGGTACTTAATTATTAGAGTTAATTCTAGAGTCGATCGACCTTAGCTTCTAGCACCGCTTGAATTTGTGGATCCACCGCCCGGAGGAAGTCATAGCCCGTGGCTTGTTCGAGACTATCAACACTAACTCGGTAGCTCTGCCATTTTTTGTTTTTAATTCCTTGATTATTGGGAATGCTGACGGCGATCACCCTTGTTTGGGAATTGATCCCTTGGATGCCAGGGCCGGGTCGATCGAGAGCCACAATAATTTTCCAGACTTGGCTGGGTGGGATCACTTTGCCCTTGGCGATCGCCCGTTTTTTGCCCACACCCCCGGCGATGATATAAAGCTCCCGCCCTTCATCTACTAACTGCCGACTATAATTTTCCAATTCTGCCCAAGGACCCCGATTATTGTCTGGAGTTTGGGGAATGATATTAGTCATCAGGAACGTAGCCGAATTATCTTCGATGGTTTTAGTGCGATCGGCCGAGGGGATCAGGTGTCCTCGATCGTAGCCACTGTTGGTGTAGTCGGCGGGAGTAACCTGGTACCACCCCTCGGGAAGACTGTCATCAGGGCGGAAATTATCCTGTCGATCGACCTTCCCCAACCAAGATTTATTTAATTGCCAGCTTACCCAATTGGCAGTTCCCTGCTCCGCATTATAAGCAAGAGCATACTGGGGAGTTTTAATCAAATAATTTTTGGAATTGCTGGGATCGCTGCTAGCTAGGCTGGGATTTCCCAGTAGGAGATGATCTCCGGCGGCTTCCCGTGGTAGAAGTTCTGGGAAAATTTCTGGTAAAAGTTCGAGGCAACCAGTTAATAAGTAACTAGAGCAAACTAGCAGTACTGCTGCTAAAAACCAATAGATCAACTTCCGCAAATTTAGCATCTGATCGGCATTCTAGTTAGGAGTATAAACCGAGATGAGATAACCATTGGCATCGTAGATTTCTAGACCAAGGCGGTTATTTTGGCTAATGGCTTGGAGGGCTTTTTGCAGAGTATTAATGTGCTGAATCACTCCGGTGTGGGTTTTGGTATCGCCCCGGACGGTTGCCACGATCGCTGTCTGTCGGAGCCGTTCCGTATAACCCGCCGCTAAGCGGACTCGAATTAAGTTATCCACCACATCATAGGTACAAATGGCAGGATTGCTGACGGGATTGCCTTTACAAGTGCGATCGAGGTCAACGCTAGCTCGTTGGCGGACATTGGCAAGTTGGAGATTAGCTTGGGCTTGTTTCAGGGAATTGTTGTAGGAATCAATCAGGGGTTGAGTCCGGGTGGCAGCACTGGTTCCGGCTTCTACTTGTTGAATATAGGCGATGGCAGTTTGCCAATTGGTGACAGCCAGAGTCCATTGATTTTCACTACCAAAATTTTGGGCAGCCTTGGCAGCATCATTGGCTTGATCAAAGAATTTCTGGGCGATCTGTTCCTTTTCGGTACGATCGACAGCAGCTTGAAACTTCGGAGTATATTCCTGTTTTAACTCTTGGGCAGCAGCGTAGGCGGTGGTCGTGTTGGGAATTTCTTCGAGACGAGCCAAGGCATTGCGCCAGTTATTACTTACTTCTCGCCAATCAGTCAAAAATTGGGCTACTCCTTGCCGGACTTGGGCAATATCGGCGGTTTCCTTGGCATTTCGTAAATTCTTCACCGCCTGCTGTTCTTCCGCCAGCCGGAGATTCACCGATCGCAGGTTTTCCTTGTATTGGGTCAATCTTGCCACCGCAAAAGCATAGGTGTAGTCCTCCTTGGGGACGGCTTCTAGCTGAGCGATCGCCTCCCGCCAGACCTGTTGAGTTTCTTGCCACTGGGGTTCTGGCAGGGGCAGTTTCTGTCCCATTTCTGCTGCCTTGGCTCCTTGTTTAAGAGCGATCACCAACTGCTCTAATTTTTGAGCCTGATTTACATAATCCCGCAGATCTGTTTGCGCCTGTTGATAGTGGCTTGACCAAAAAGGAATTTGGCGCAGGGAGGCGATCGCAGCCCGCAGTTCCTTTTCTGCTAATAACACATCCTTGGCGGAGGCGAGGGGAGTAATGGTGGCTTGGGATTTGATACTGAGTTGCCGAGCCTTGGGGATCACTTCACAACTGCCCATCACGCAGGGTCGTCCCAAAAAGGTAAAGCCAACAATTCCCGCTCCCAGAGCTACCCCGGCTAAACCCATCATCAAGATCGGCATTTGCTTCGCCCGTCGTTTCTTTCTCGCTTTCTTTCGTCTTTCGGTGGCGACAACTTCGGGATCCGGGGGCGGCGGCGGGATCAATTCCACCTGCAACTGCTCTGGGGGTTGGGGTTGGGGTTCCCCACGCATCAAAGCATCGAGGTCGAGGGGACGAGGACGCAGGGGACGATTAGAATCAGTGTCCGTTGGAGAATCATATCCCGAGTCTAGATTCCCCAAATCTTCGAGATTACTAAGCTCATCGATCGCCTCTCGATCGTCTAAACCAGAGAAATTATCAGAATTTTCTAGATCATGCTCCCCTTGGGGTAAACCTTGGTTGTTGAGCGATGTAACCGATCGAGGCAGGCGGAATGTATAGTCCGCATAGGCTTCTCCCTGCTCGACAATCCGCAGATAAATCTGGACTTGCTGATTTGCTGACCAAGCCGCTGCCCGGATAGTTTGCTCAAGGAGATGAAAAACCTGATGATCATTGGGGACAATCTGGGGAATGTGCTGCACAACTACCACCAGAATATCTTCCCAGCTAAAGCACTCTACTTGCAGGGGAACCACGTACAGCAAGTCCATTTGCAGGGTGTGCTGCAACAGGCGTTCTAGGGTTTCTAGATTATTCTGAACTGGACGATCAACATTCACTGCCACCATACGCTGGAACTCCTCTACAATTAGGTATCAGTTAACTTTTTTAGAGCTTAGATCACTTTGTTAAAATATTAGCACCAAAATTTTAGGAAAATTCAGACAAAAAGCACTAAACTAGGTATCTCAAGTAATTAATTTTTATCCTTTACTGCGTCTCCTGCACTTTACTTACAATAAAGCGACATCAATTTACAAATTTTCTAAAACTAGTTGAACAATAAATCTCATGACAGCACAGCTACAAATCGAACAGAATACCCATGACACGGTTAGACTAAATAAACCGGAATTAGTATGGAATTCTAACGATGGCTTTTCCTGTCTGTATCATGGCGATAGCTTAGAACTTATGTCCTCTCTACCTGCGGAAAGTGTAGACTGCATTTGGACAGATCCTCCCTATAATCTTTCAAATGACGGAATTACCTGCGTTGCTGGGCGTATGGTCAAAGTTAACAAGGGCGAATGGGATCGTAGCCAAGGGGCTGAACTGGATCACGAGTTTAATAAAGCATGGCTGTCTGCTTGTTATCATCTTCTTAAACCAACAGGTACCATATGGGTGACAGGAACTCTCCACGTTTATCCATCAATTGGTTTTGCTATGCAGCAGCTTGGCTTTAGGATTTTAAATGATATTATTTGGGAAAAACCTGCCCCGCCTCCAAATCTAGGATGTCGCTGCTTTACTCATTCAACAGAATTAATGCTATGGGCAACCAAGGCACGTAAAGGGAAGGAACGTTATACCTTTAATTATGAGGAAATGAAGGCTGAGAACGGTGACAAGCAAATGAAAAATGTCTGGAGAATGTCTGCTCCTAGTAAAGATGAAAAACTTTACGGTAAACACCCTACACAAAAACCTGTTAATCTTATTGCAAGATGTCTCCGAGCAAGTACAAATTCTGGCGATTTAGTTTTTGATCCTTTTTCAGGTTCTTCAACAACTGGTGTTGCTGCTTTATCCTTGGGAAGGAAGTTTATTGGTTGTGAAGCAGATGCAGGTCATGTTGAACTTTCAATTAAACGATTGGATAATCTTATACCGATCGAGTTGCCAACTATATCAAAGCAAGGTCATTTATGGAAAGATTAGATGCCATGAGCAGACTTACTACACTTGTAGGTCAAGACCTACGGCAACTAGCAGAGCAATTTAATATAACAGTTTGGAGTCAAGGAGGGAAGAAAAATAAAGGTTGGGCAGGTCACACAATTGAACGTTATTTGGGTTTGGCGCTTAATTCATCTCGATCACCTAATTTTGGTAGTTGGGAGTTAAAGCAAGTCCAATTAGTTGCTAGAAAGACAGGATTCCTAAGAGTAAAAGAAACGATGGCGATTACAATGATCGATCCTGTAGAGGTTACAAGCAAAGAGTTTGAAGAAAGTCATCTGTTCAATAAATTACAGAAAATTGTTGTTGTGGCATGTATCTTTGAAAGTCAAGCAGATAGCCGTTCTCTTGTGCATTCAGTAGCTTCTTTTGATCTTGATAAGCCCGAAATTTATGATCAAGTGAAGGCAGATTACAACCTGATCCGAGAAACAATAAGAACTCAAGGATTTATGAGTCTTAGCGGCAGAATGGGTAAGCTTGTGCAACCCAGAACAAAGGGGAAAGGTCATGGAAGCACTTCTCGCGCTTTCTATGCTCGCACAGGGTTCGTCGCACATATTCTAGGAGAGGGTTATTCAATTCCTTTACCTGTTACTCCAGAATAAATTTCTTCCAATCTATCTTTTTCATAGATATGGTGACTACCCTTAATTCTTTTTAGAACCCAACCTTTCTGCTCTAGAATCTTACAAAATTGTTTGCCAGAGATGGATTTCATACTGCAATTTCAACCACTTGATCCATTGCTTCAAGACTCGATCGATTATTTGCAACTTCCAGCCATCCTTCAATTGCCTCCTGCAAGTTGGCTATTACTTCCTCCTTGGTCTCTCCTTGAGTAAAACATCCGGGCAGAGCAGGAACCTCCGCCCAATAACCGCCTTCTTCGGCTGGATGAATAATTGCTTTAACATTCATAACATTAATAAGTTTGTTGGCTTTAGAGTCAGGATGATTTTTGGAGTTTTAGGCTATATAATATATAGTCTGGATATTATGCGCTTCGCTAACCCATCTTAAAAATTTCTACTAATCTGCTAACCTGCTGCTTACTGAATCATTCTATCAAGAATCTATCTGCGTCGAGAGTCCCATGATTCAACAATAGCTAACTCATAACTCAAGTTAAATTAAGGTGTCTAGCAACCAGTAAATTTACTCACCTAAATAAAATTTATCAAAATCCAATCACCTAAATAAACTAAATAAATCGAATAAACCTATGAGCTTACCTATTGTTGCTATTATTGGTCGCCCCAACGTGGGCAAATCTACCCTGTATAACCGAATGGCAGGGGCTATGGATGCGATCGTCCATGATGAACCGGGAGTAACCCGCGATCGAACCTATCGTCCTTCTTTTTGGGCCGATCGAGAATTTATGGTAGTGGATACCGGGGGCTTGGTCTTTGATGATGATACGGAATTTCTGCCCCTGATTCGGGAGCAATCCCTAGCGGCTCTGGCCGAATCTAGTGCGGCGATCATGGTGGTGGATGGACAGGTGGGCTTGACCTTTGCCGATGAAGAAATTGCCCGGTGGTTGCGGCAGCAAAAAGTCCCCGTGTTTGTGGCGGTGAATAAGTGTGAATCAGAAACCAATGGTTTATTGCAGGCAGCCCAGTTTTGGCAGTTGGGTTTAGGGGAGCCTTACCCCATGTCAGCGATCCACGGCAACGGCACGGGGGAATTACTCGACAAATTAGTCGCCCACTTACCAGAGGTTTCCGAACTGCCCGAAGACCCAGAAACCAAGATTGCCATCATCGGTCGTCCTAACGTGGGCAAATCTAGCCTCTTGAATGCCATGACTGGGGAAAGTAGAGCGATCGTCAGCCCTATTTCTGGGACTACTAGAGATGCCATCGATATGCTGATTGAGCATGGGGAGAAAACCTATCGCCTTGTGGACACCGCCGGGATCAGAAAGAAAAAGCACATTGACTACGGGGTGGAATTTTTTAGTATTAACCGAGCTTTCAAGGCTATTCGTCGATCGGATATTGTCCTGTTGATCATTGATGCCCTAGATGGGGTGACGGAGCAGGATCAAAAGCTGGCGGGACGGATCATGGAAGAAGGCAGAGCCGTAGTCGTAGTGGTAAATAAATGGGATGCCGTGGAAAAAGATTCCTACACTATCTATGATTACGAAAAAAGCCTGAGGGAAAGATTAGATTTTGTGGAATGGGTTCCCGTCATTTTCATCAGCGCCTTAACGGGGCAACGGGTGGATAAAATCCTCGAACTGGTAGATATCGCCGTGGAGCAACATCGCCGCCGGGTGACGACCTCCGTGATTAATGAAGTAATTGAAGATGCGGTTAGCTGGCATTCTCCCCCCACCACTCGCCAAGGGAAGCAGGGCAAAATTTACTACGGCACACAAGTGGCTGCCCAACCGCCGACGATCGCTCTCTTTGTCAATGATCCCACCCGTTTTAATGACAACTACCGCCGTTACATCGAGCGCCAATTCCGGGAGCAACTAGGATTCAAAGGCACACCCCTCCGGCTCCTGTGGCGGGGCAAGAAAACTAGGGAAGTGGAAACCAGCAAAAATAGAGCCTTGAAGGTCTAGTGTCTCTTTGGCGATCGTTAGCTTTTGTAGCGTCTGAAGAAGTTAGGATCATAATTACTCTAGATTAAAATATGTAAATGGATGCCAAAGTTGAAAATCACCAGAGGGTCAAGAAAATGAGTCAAATTATTGAAAAAATCTCAAACTTCGCTCAAGCCATAGAATTAATAGAAACCTTATCCCTACAGGAGCAAGAAGCCTTAATTGAAATCATGGAGAAACAGATAGCTCTTAAACGTCGAAGTGAAATAGCTGCCAGTATTTCAGAAGCTCATGATGAATACAAATCAGGACAAGCTAGATTAATGACTGTTGATGAATTAATGGCAGAAGCGATAGAGTGAAAATAGTTGTATCTTCATCTTATCTGCGAGCTTTGAAGTCGGTAGTAAAGAAAAATCCTACACTTAAAGAAATAATTCGTAAACGATTAGAAATACTACAGACAGACCCTTTTAATTATGCCCTCAGAACCCATAAATTGAAAGGCAGTTTGTCAGGTGCATGGTCGTGTACAGTAGCTTATGATTGTCGAATAGTTTTTGATTTTGTGGTTAATGAGGAAATAGAAGAGGAGGAGATATTACTGATTAATATTGGCACTCACAATGAAGTTTACTAATATTTAACGAGCTAATCAAATTTAATGACAACTACCGCCGTTACATCGAGCGCCAATTCCGGGAGCAACTAGGGTTTAAAGGCACACCCCTCCGCCTCCTGTGGCGGGGCAAGAAAACTAGGGAAGTGGAAACCAGCAAGAACCGAGCCTTACGGGTTTAGTTAAGAGTTAGTGGGGTAATACTAACCCTACCTAGTTATAAACAGGGCGATCGTCTTCCCCTCGGCATCTAACAAAGTTAACGAGCCATCTTGAATCCGGTAGCTAGCTACAGTGGTTAATTTCGCTAGATAATAACTTTCCTGCCCCATCACTCCCTCTGGTTGCTGGCAAAACATTCGAGTTGTAACTCCGGGGAGAATTGTCAGGCGATCGCCTTGGAGCGTAAAAGAAGAATTATAGTGATTGCAACCTCCTCTACCACTGACTCTTCCCTCTAAGGTTGGAGAGACAGAACTGGGTAAAGTTTCAGATGAATTGCTAGATGGATCTCTATCTGGAGCCTCTGGAGTATCTGCGTCCTTCATTGGAGGCTCTGGGTTCAGGGAAAATTGCAGACCGATCGTGCTGCCTGCTAAGGGATATCTGCCTTCTGAGGCGAGAGTTTGCAAAACCCATGTCTTGCCAAAGAGAGTCTCTGAGATGAGTTGATTTGAGTCAGGAGGAGAAACTTGATTAGGAATTTGTGAGTGCAAGGTTTGGGTAGAGACTTGAAAATTAGAGGGTGGATTAGCTCTCTGAGAACGGGGAAGTGATCCTCTAAAGACAGCAGAATTAGATACCACACCCGCACTTAGGGGGAGATTGGGTTTTTCTTGAGTTAATCCGAAAGAAGTAATGAACTGCTCTGAGCTATTTACCTTGGCAGCAAATATGCCACTGCCTGTGAGCAGAAGAGTGATTAAGGCAAAGCTAATTTTCTTGTTCATAGTCAGAAAGTGGAAGTTGTGGACAAGTTTAATTAATCCTGCCCTATCCTGAATAAGACTTAATTTGCACTTAAAAGATTCCTCGATCGCTCCACTTGGGCAGCAAAATATAATTCTTGGGTTTGCAGAGTGCGGGCGATCTTTAAGCCTTCGGTAAACATGGCAAGGGCTTGGGCATAATTGCTGCGTTGGAGGTGAATTTGTCCCATCTGATCGTAGGCACGCATAGAAAAATAAGTATCGTAGGATTGCTGATTTACTTGGACAAGAATTTGATAAATTTCTAGAGCCGTGTCCGGTTGGTTGTAGGTTTGGTACAGCGTGGCTAAACCTTGGAGAGCGTCCCTAGCGGCGGCGTATAGTTTCCCGGCGATCGCAACTTCGTAGGCTTTTTGGTAATGATCCCGTGCGGCTTGGGGATTCCTGAGAATGCTATAACTAGAAGCAATTTCTATTAGTAAAGAGGGAATTTTTGGCTGGAGTTCCAGTTTGGTTTGATAGTAAGTCAGCAGTTCTTGGCGGGTGGCGATCGAGTTTTCTTGGTCTTTTAACTGATCATAAATGTAGGCTAATTCTTCGAGATAAATCACTTGATTGGCTAGATCATCAATGCTCACTGCAAACTTGAATAATTCTTGGTAGGTCGAGGCGGCGGCGGTATAGTCAAACCAATCCATGTGCAGAACTCCCAAAGTCCGCAGATAATTCTCTGTGGCGTTGATGTTTTGAGTTGCTTGGGCGTAGGTCAAAAGTTGCTGATAGATGGGGATGGCGAGGTTGGGCGATCGCAGTTGTTGGTACGCAGTTCCCAGTGCTTGGAGGAGAGGGATATCTAATTTTTCTGGAGAATTATCTGGAGTTGAATTATTGGGTGTTGGATTCTCAGCAATTACGCCCCGACGGACGGCTTCCTGTTGGATCCTCTGCAAACGAGTACTAATGATATTTACCTGTTGACTCAAATCCCGACTCCAAGCAAGATTGCCAATCCTGCCGAGGGTTTGAATTTCCTCGATCGTCCCCAAAGAGCGACTCAAGCGCAGGAGCCGATTCCATGCCAACTCCGTATTCTCAAAATCCCCCGCTTCCAGAAAAGTATTCCCCTGCTGTTCTAGCTCCGTCAAGGCAGTGATTAAATCCCGCCGTTCTAAGTCTGTCAATTCCCTAGAGTTTGCCTCTGGGGGCAGGAGGGGATCAGTCTCGGTGATTTCTAAGGGGTTTTGGGGATTTCCTTGGGCAGAAACCATTTGGGGAGCTAGGGATACTAGAGCGATCGCCATCAAGATCACCAGCAACCTAGACGGGTAGAGGGAACTAGAAAGAGTAGAAACTAGGGAAAATTTTGATGAGGAAGTAACTGAGGATAAATATTTGGGAGAGAAATTTAGATCAGGGAAAATAGGCATGGGTTAGGTCGGGGGAGAATCTGCGATCGAATTTGCTGAGGGATTGCAGATCAGATCAAGACGGGCAATACCCTACTTTGTTTAATGGTTTATTTGCGATCGAAACTTAATTTAAATCACTACTTTTAGCAAAGATTCACTTCTGGAAATTTTTGCTAACTTCATC
>JAAUUE010000102.1 GCA_012031635.1 Coleofasciculaceae cyanobacterium SM2_1_6
TTCTAGTAATATTTGCAAGTCGGCAGGCGGGGGTGCGATTACTTCCGAAGCATGAGCAATATTTGTTGTTTCTTCGTAGTTCCAAGTCAATTGCAAATGGCGGGCTAGAGCATTAAATAAATCCTGAGTATCCACTGGTTTTGCGAGGAAATCATCGCCCCCAGCATCCAAACTCATCTGCTGATCTAACTGGGCTACCGAAGCCGAGGAAACTAATACTTTGAGATGTTTTAAGTCTGGGTCATCCCGTAATTGACTAATCATTTCAAAGCCATTTATGATCGGCATTTGTAAATCTGTAATTACTAAATCCGGGAGGCTTGCTCGCATCTTATCTAAGCCATCCTGTCCATTCTCGGCTTCGGTGACAATAAAACCCAGAGGTTCGAGGAGATTGACAATTATCGATCGATTCTCCCAGCGATCGTCCACAATTAAAATACGTTTTTGCTCACCCTGATAGCCAATGATATGAGCAGCATTGTTGGCTTGCTGTTGAGTCCAATCTGTAGCAAAAGGGATATTTACTTCAAAGTAGAATTCACTGCCCACGCCCGGTTGACTTTCTACATGAATTTTTCCCCCCATTAATTGCACAATTTGTTGACTAATGGCTAACCCCAAACCCGTCCCCTCCGCTTGCCGACTGCGATCGCCCACCTGCCCAAACGCCTTAAATAATTTCTGGATATTTTCTGGAGCAATGCCCACTCCCGTATCAATAATGGAGAATCTTAGGCGGGCAAAGACCGATGCATTATTCAGAGGTTTCAACGGTTCAACCTTGAGGGTGACACTGCCTCGATCGGTAAATTTGACCGCATTCCCTACGAGATTAATCAATACTTGACGCAACCTTTTTTCATCGACAATTACACCCTCAGGCAGATTAGAATCCGGCTCGTAGATAAAGTTGATACTTTTTTGTTGCGCTCGGATTTGGGAGATTTCCACCACCCCTTGGATCAGAGCAGGCAAACAGACTGGTTGAGGTGCTAGTTCTAGCTTCCGGGCTTCAATTTTAGAAATGTCCAGAATGTCGTTAATCAGCGTCAGCAAGTGAGTACCGCACTGGTGAATGATATTCACGCCGTGGCGTTCTTTTTCGGGGATGGTTTTAGTCCGTCCGAGGATTTGGGCGTAACCTAAGATGCCATTGAGGGGGGTGCGGAGTTCGTGACTCATGTTGGCAAGGAATTCACTCTTGGCTTGGTTGGCGCTGTCTGCTGCTTGTTTCGCAACCTGCAATTCAGTGGTGCGCTCTGCCACACGGTGTTCGAGTTCGGTATTGGTATTTTCTAGGAAACTAAAGGCGGCTTGGAGTTGATGGCTCATTTCATTGAAAGTCTGCCCTAGGCGATCGAGTTCTTTGATGTTTTCGGGTTGGACTTGTTGGTCGAGATTTCCCTTGGCAATTTCTTGGGAGGCTTGATTGAGGCGATCGATGGGGCTGAGAATCCATCGAGATGTATAGATGCCAGAGATGACGGCGATGACCAAAGCGAGGAAGCACAGCAAAATTGTGGTGCGAGTATTCTCATTGATCTGCCCCATAAAATCTGCTTCGGGGACAATGACCACAATTAACCAATCTAAACCCTGTTCATCACGCCAAGGATTTACCTGCACAAATTGTCGATTCCCTGTTAAATCAAAATCAAATTGATAGCTATTTTTAATTTGCTCTAGGCTACCAAATCTTGTTACTAGTTTCTGAGTTGTAGCTTGCAATAAAGGCTCCTCAGCATCCGCAGCCGCTAATCGCTTCACATCTTTATCACCTAAGCGCTTAATTGGGTCAATCTTAGAACTAGCAATGAGTAAGCCGTTGCGCTCTAAAATAAACACCTGTCCCGATCGACTAACTTTTAAGTCCCGGAGAAAAGAACTAATTTGCCCTAGGGTCATGTCTACGCCCAGTACTCCATTAAGAGTACCATCTTTGTTATAGATAGGGTAGGAGGAAGATACAGATATCTCAGATAATGACCCATCCCAAAGATAGACATCACTCCAGATCGGTTTGCCAGCTTTGATGGCTTCCCTATACCAAGCCTCCTTAGTATAGTCGTAGGGGGCTGTATCTATTTTGCCAACGCCGATACTGTTGCCTCTATCGTCAGTATCATACTCAATCCCTAGGTTGCTTTTGGTTTGATCAAAAAAGTAATTAATAACACGAGTCCCATCTTCAGGATTAGGATATACTCCAAGGTATTGACCCCGGACATTACCATAGTTGACATAACTAACCCGATGAACCTGTAGCTGTTTCCAGAAAATGCGAGCTAGGCTCTGGAAATCTTCGGGGGCAATTAGCCCAGAGTTGAGGGCATGGCGATTGATTTCATTGATTTTCCGGGGTTCCGCCATATATTGGCTCAGGTACTGTTGGATGCGGGTTGAGGTACTATTTTGTAATTGCAGGACTAGATTGCTCACTGCTTGCTGACCATTGCGGAGTGATAAGTAGCCAATGAGTCCTGCTGTCGCCACAATTTGCGCTACAAAGGGAACAATTAAGATTAGGCGCATGGATATCGATCGACGGCGCTGAACTGGCGTAGCTGTGATGACTTTTGGAGACTGGTTAGTTAGCATAGGGAAATATTTTCTCCAAATAAAAGTTTCTAAATAACAATTGTAGTTAGATACTCCTGAATCATTTGTTCGATTTTTTCTGATTGAAACTTTCTCGCTAGTTCGATGATTTGTTGAATAAAGGCATGGTAGCGATCGTCCTGTTTGCTGATCTGCTCCGCCGCTTCTATGAGTTTTTTCAAGCGTCCTTCTTGGGCTAGTTCTAGTAATATTTGGAGGTCGGCGGACGGCGGGGCAATTATTTCTGAAGAGTCAGCAACTATGACTGTTGCTTCTTCATAGTTCCATGTTAATTGGAGATGTTGAGCCAGCAAATTAAATAAATCCTGAGTATCAACTGGTTTACCGAGGAAATCATCGCCCCCAGCGTCCAAACTCATCTGCTGGTCTAGCTGGGCAACCGAAGCTGAGGAGACTAATACCTTGAGATGTTTTAGGTTCGGGTCATCCCGTAATTGCTTCAGCATCTCAAAGCCATCCATGATCGGCATTTGAATATCTGTAATCACTAAATCTAGGATATTATCTCGCATTTTATCTAAGCCATTCTGTCCATTTTCGGCTTCTAGGACGATAAAACCCAGAGGTTCGAGTAAGTTAATGATTATCGATCGATTCTCCCAGCGATCGTCCACGATTAAAATGCGTTTTTGTTCACCCTGATAGCCAATAATGTTAGCAATATTGCTGGCTTGCTGTTGATTCCAGTCCGTGGCGAGGGGGATATCTACCTCAAAGAAAAATTTACTGCCCACGCCCGGTTGACTTTCCACCTGAATTTTTCCCCCCATCAACCGGATAATTTGTTGACTGATGGCTAATCCCAAACCCGTTCCTTCAGCTTGCCGACTGCGATCGCCCACTTGGGCAAAAGTCTTAAATAATTTCTGGATATCTTCAGGGTCAATGCCTACTCCAGTATCGATGATTGAAAATTTTAGGTGGGTAAAGCCCGAGGAATTATCCAGAGGACTTAACGGTTCGACCTTGAGGGTGACACTGCCTCGATCGGTAAATTTGACGGCATTACCCACGAGATTAATCAATACTTGGCGCAGGCGTTTTTCATCAACGATAATCCCGCCGGGTAAGTTGGGGTCAGGCTCGTAGCGAAAATCAATGCTTTTTTGTTGCGCCCGGATTTGAGAGAGTTCCACCACCCCTTGGATGAGGGAAGGTAGATAAACAGCACTGGGAGCAAGTTCTAGTTTCCGGGCTTCGATTTTAGAAATATCCAGAATATCATTAATCAAAGTCAGCAAGTGAGAACCACATTGATGAATAATATTGACCCCCCGCCGTTCTTTTTCGGGGATAGTTTTGGCTCGTCCGAGAATTTGGGCATAACCCAAGATGCCATTGAGGGGAGTGCGGAGTTCGTGGCTCATGTTGGCAAGAAACTCACTCTTGGCTTGGTTGGCGTTATCGGCTGCTTGTTTGGCGGTTTGGAGTTCCATTTCTGCAACTTTGCGATCGCTAATATCCGTATGGGAACCCACTAACCTCCGGGGCTGACCCGCCGCATCCCACGCCACCACCTTTGCCCTAGAGAGAATCCAACGATAGTCTCCGTACCTGTGGCGCATCCGAAATTCCAGACAAAAAGCTGAGGTGGGGTCATTTAGGTGAGTCTGCATTTTAGCAACAGCATTGGCCTGGTCATCGGGATGGAGTAACCGTTCCCACGTGCTAAATTCATTCACTAATTCGTGATCAGCGTAGCCCAGCATCAGTTTCCACTGGGGAGAATAGTAGACTTCATTGGTATCAAGATACCAATCCCAGATGCCTTCATTGACGCTCTGCATGGTCAACTGGAACCGCTCTTCACTGGTTCTTAGGGCTTCTGCACTATTTTTTAAGGCTTCCGTCCGTTCTGCCACACGATTTTCGAGGTTAGCATTGATTTCTTCTAGGGCTTCAAAGGATCCCTTGAGCCGCTCGACCATCTGGTTAAAGGCTCCTGCCAGTACCCCTAGTTCATCGGCTCGATCGACAGCAATCCGCCGCTCCAAATCCCCATCCGCCAATTCTTCCACTGCTCGGCTCAGCGCCACGATCGGGGCAACCACTCGACGACTACTAAAATCCACCATGCTGTAAACTGTGATGGCAATTATGATCAGGACGACTAGTAACAGCACCATCGGCAGCAGAAAGGGGGCGATCGCTTCGGCGGCGGGTTGTTCGACAAACACATACCATCGGGCATTTTCTAAGGCTCGACCCATAATAAAGGTCTGTTGTTTTACCAGTCCGGTGTGCAATCCTAGGTCTTGGCGAAGAATTTCTTGGGGAGTTTTGCCGACTAGTTCTGGGAGCGATGTGCCTTGCTGGACTAGGCTTTGGTTGCGATAGGCGAGGAGCTTGCCAGCTTCATCCGTGAGGTAAATATAACCAGTATTTCCTACCTTAAAGTTAATCGTTGCATCCCATAGCTCTGTTAATTCCACCCTTACTACCAAAGCCCCGACTACCAGACCAATATCATTCTTGACTGGGGTTGCCACTTCCACGTAGGGCAGACCATTTTCAAAATTAGCCGCCCCAATGGAAACTTGATCCCCGTCTGGGGTAGGTTCGGCGGTGGTCGACCACAGGGGCGTGATTTGGGTCAACTTGGGGCGACCAACCCGGCTGCGTTGCTGTAAAACTTTCCCCTCGCGATCGGTCAATAGCACATCCATGAGGGAACGATTGCGGGGGAGCATCTGCCGCAGTACTTGGTCTGAGCTAGAGGTCTTTCCTAGGTAAGCACTGGTGGCGATTAGCTCACTTTTTAGTTGGAGGAAGAAGCGATCGAAGATATTTGCAGCGTTGAAACTTGATTGACTTAATTCCCTAGTTATTTGTTGCAAGGTGTTTTGCCAACTCAAGGCTAAAGCCCCGCCAATGCCTACTACTGCCACTAAAGCCAACCACACTCCCCGGCGGGCTACCTGACGCGTTAAGGATTGAGATTTGGAGGGCTGAGCCAATCGAGAATTTCTAGGGATACTCATAACAAATTAGGGAAGGCAAATTTAGGGTGAGGCAAAGACTGGTTACTTTAGCAATAATTAGCAAATAATTACCAATAATTCAGGACTTAAGCACAAAATCCATAAGTAGGGTGGGCAAGACCCACCTTACCCCCGCCATGCGTAGATGAAACTTTATTTTACTCAAGTCCTATAATTACTACCGATAATTACTAATATTATCTTTGGAGATTACAGAAACTTCTGACAAGGTAACAAAAGGAGGGAAGGTTTCTTTTTTTTCTAGATGGCGAATTAATAGCTGAATAGACAACCGAGTTTGTCGATCCATGAGTTGACTAATAGTTGCTCCCATTTGACCATTTTTAATGGCATCAAGAGCCTCCGCATTGGCATCAAAGCCCGTGATTAGCACAGAAGACTTGGCGGCTTTAGCCGCAGCGATCGCCCCCAACGCCATGTCATCATTGGCAGAGACGATCGCTTTAAGATTGGGGTAGCGAGTCAACCATTCCGCCGAGAGTTGCTGAGCTAAATCAGTCTTCCAATTAGCTACTCCCGTTGCCACGATTTCGATATTGCCTTGCTGCAACCCTGCCAAAAAGCCATTCCGTCGTCCGATCGCATTTTGCTGGTCGAGAAAACCATTGAGAATAGCTACTTGCCCTTGACCTTTTAACTGATTTGCCACCCATTCTCCTAGGGCTTTTGCCCCGGCAAAGTTATCAAACCCCATAAAAGTGAGGAGGCGATCGGTATTGAGGAGAGTATCAATGGCGATCACTGGCGTGCCGGCAGCAATTACCTTTTCCACCACGGGGACTAGAGCCTCAGAGTCAGCTACAGCAATAATTAAACCATCAACCTTTGGTGGTCTTGTCAAAGCATCGATCGCTGTAATTTGCTCGGTTACACAGGTCTGGCAAGGATTGGGTAGCAAAGCCACCTCCACCCCAAAATCAGCCGCAGCTTTTTGTGCTGATTCCCAAACTGTGTCCCAGTAAGGGTTGGCAAACTTACCTTCACCGATTAATCGTTCCCGAATGGCGATTACAAATTTCCAAGGGCGGGTAGCTTTGATTTCGGGACTAACAGGAAGTTGAACCGCAGGGGATTGTGTACTGCTGATGGTGGGAGAGGGGGAATTAGGAGCAGTTGTTGGCTGACTGGCTTTTTCTGGGGTGAGGGTACAGGCCGCCAAGGCGATCGCCATTGTTAAAACCAACCACCACAATTTATTTCTAGTTTTGAGGACTCCATAAAGCCTGCGAATATTTTTGCCTACCTGAGCTATGGTGTTTTTAGATAGCATAATCAAAAGTTCCTCAAGCATTTTGTGTTTTATTTTATTGGCTTTCTCGTTAGTTAATTTGACCGTTAAAAATAGCGAGAAAACTAATTAAACCCGTAGCAAGTAGGCACACTCAATTTAGATAGAAGATGACTTTTAAGTTAGTTATTTTTCCTTTGGGGTCTAGGCAATCTTAGCATAGTTAATTCTAAAAAAGATTATGAAACATTTAAGAAAAAGTAGAGATGCGATCGCTTTATTTTGGGGAATCAATAGTTAGATATTGCTGAATCAATTGTTCGATTTTCTCTGATTGAAACTTTTTTGCTAGGTGTAATACCTGTTGCATAAATGGTTGATAGCGATCGTCCTGCTGCCCGATTTGCTCTGCTACTTCCATAAGTTTTTTCAAGCGTCCTTCTTGGGCTAATTCTAATAATATTTGTAATTCGCTAGAAGGAGGGGCAATTATTTCTGAAGCATGGGCAACTGTTGTTGTCACTTCTTCATGATTCCATGTTAGTTGGAGATGCTGAGCTAGAGTATTAAATAAATCCTGAGTACTAACTGGTTTAGCGAGGAAATCATTGCCCCCGGCTTCTAAACTCATCTGCTGGTCTAGCTGGGCAACCGAAGCTGAGGAAGCTAATACCTTGAGATGTTTTAAGTCTGGGTCATCCCGCAATTGCTTCAGCATAGTAAAACCATCCATGATGGGCATTTGCAGATCTGTAATCACTAAATCTGGCAGACTTGCGCGCATTTTCTCTAAGCCATCCTGTCCATTTTCGGCTTCTAGGACGGCAAAACCCAGAGGTTCGAGTAGGTTGACAATTACCGATCGATTCTCCCAGCGATCGTCCACCACTAAAATTCGTTTCTGCTCACCCTGATAGCTAATAATATCGCCGACACTTCCCAACTGTTGTTCTTGCCAATCCACTGCCAAAGGTAGCTCTAGCTCGAAAAAGAATTTACTGCCCACACCTACTTGACTTTCTACCTGAATTTTTCCTCCCATCAACTGGACAATTTGTTGACTAATGGCTAACCCTAAACCCGTTCCCTCCGCCTGCCGCTGGCGATCGCCCACCTGCTCAAAAGCCTTAAATAATTTTTGGACATCTCCGGGGGCAATCCCTACCCCGCTATCAGTGACAGAAAATCTTATATTAGCCATCTGAGACAGATCAAGAGGAGGAGCCACCTGCTCGACCTTCAAAACCACCCTGCCTTGGTCAGTAAACTTGATGGCATTCCCCAACAGATTAATCAATACTTGGCGCAGGCGTTTTTCATCGACAATCACACTACTGGGGAGCTGGGGATCAGGCTCGTAGATAAAGTCTAGGCTCTTCTGTTGCGCCCGGACTTGAGAGAGTTCTACTACTCCTTGGATCAGGGAAGGCAAATAGACGGGCTGGGGTGCTAGTTCTAGTTTCCGGGCTTCAATTTTGGAAATATCCAGAATATCGTTAATTAAAGTCAGCAAGTGAGAGCCGCACTGGTGAATGATGTTCACGCCGTGGCGTTCTTTTTCGGGGATGGTTTTGGCTCGTCCGAGAATTTGGGCATAACCCAAGATGCCATTGAGGGGAGTGCGGAGTTCGTGGCTCATACTGGCAAGGAATTCACTTTTGGCTTGGTTGGCAACTTCAGCAGCTTCTTTGGCTTCGGCGAGTTGGGTGGTTCGTTTTGTGACTTTCCGCTCTAGCTCAGCGTTGACATCTTCCAGAGAATTGAAGGCGGTTTTAAGCTGAATCGCCATCCGGTTAAAGGCCTCAGCGAGGGTTTTGAGTTCTGTAATTACTTCTCCTTCGACTTTTTGGTCTAGATCGCCCCGGGACATGGCTTCTGAGGAGTGAGCAAGCCGCAGAATCGGTTTGGCAATCCAACGGGAAGTGTAAAAACCTAAACTAGAGGCAACAATTAGAGCCAAAATACACAAAATAATCGTGGTACGGTTATTGGCATTGATCTCCTCCATAAAGTCCGATTCCTTAAGCAGCACCCCCACAATCCAATCAAGCCCGTATTCATCCTGAAAGGGGATCATCTGCAAAAAGTAATTCTGGTTGTCGACTTGGAGAGTGACCTGCTGATTTGTCTTTAGAGCCTCAAGACCGCCGAGGTTCTCCTCGATTTGCTCCATGGCTTGGCGCAGAGTCAGATCAGGGCTGTCAGCTGCGCGGGTTCGTTGCATTTTGCCTTGTGAATCCTGAGTTAGGGAAGACTCCAAAACAGAGCTGGCAACTAATTCACCCGATCGCTCAATGATAAAAACCTGACCCGATGTGCCGACTTTTAATTGCCGCAAATACCGATCCACAAAATCTAGGGTCAAGTCTGCAAAGACAACACCCTGAATTGTGCCATCGGGGGCGATCGCTGGCGCCGAGGCAGAAATGGCTAAATAGGGCAAGCCTGTCATCGAAAAAACTGGATTCCACACAAAGGTCTTAGCCTTGATGGCATTACGGTAGCCCGGTGGCGTATTTTGGGGGTCAAAGTCGGGGGTTAGGGATTGGAGTGTGCCCTGTTCTCCTTGGGCATTCAGGGAAAAAGTTTGGACGGTTTTTGGCAGGGAGCGCAATACCAGATTGGATTGAAAGCGATCGCCAAGTCGTGAGACCATAAACATCTCATTCTCAGCACTCACAAAGGAGATCAAAGCCAAATCATCAAAGCGATCGAGTTGCTGCCAAAAATGTCTTTGGAGAGCCGGGGGATTATTCACATTCAGGTTGCCTAGTTTAATCGCATCAACATTGAGTTGGTTAACTAACTGCGGCTGATGCAAATAGGTTGTCAACTGCTCTTCGACACGTTTGCCTACTTCTCCGGCAAGCTGATTTGCTAAATTGGCGACTGCCTTCTGTCCATTCCGATAGGATACATAGCCTACCAAACCCACTGCTGCCACAATTTGGATAATGAAAGGAGCAACCAGAACGAAGCGTAGAGAGATCGATCGAAGTTTGATAGTCATGGGTTTTAGGTCAATTTATTTCTCGGAATCATTAGTTAGATACTCCTGTAGATACGCCTGAATCAATTGTTCAATCTTTTCGGACTGAAACTTTTTCGCTAGTTGCAAGACTTGGTGGGCGAAGGACTGGTAGCGATCGTCCTGTTGCCCGATCTGCTCTGCTACTTCTATGAGTTTTTTCAACCGTCCTTCTTGGGCTAGTTCTAGTAATATTTGGAGGTCGGCGGGCGGCGGGGCAATTATTTCTGAAGCAGGGGTCGCTGGGGCTGTCACTTCTTCATGATTCCATGTTAGTTGGAGATGATAAGCTAGCAAGTTAAATAAATCTTGAGTATTAACTGGTTTAGCGAGGAAATCATCCCCCCCGGCTTCTAAACTCATCTGCTGGTCTAGCTGGGCAACTGAAGCGGAGGAAACTAATACTTTGAGATGTTTTAAGTCTGGGTCATCCCGCAATTGCTTCAGCATAGTAAAACCGTCCATGATGGGCATTTGCAGATCTGTAATCACTAAATCTGGCAGACTTGCGCGCATTTTCTCTAAGCCATCCTGACCATTTTCGGCTTCTAGGACGGCAAAACCCAGAGGTTCGAGTAGGTTGACAATTACCGATCGATTCTCCCAGCGATCGTCTACTACTAAAATTCGCTGTTGCTCTTCGGCATAACCCACAATATTTCCCGCTTCACTAGTTTGTTGATGAGTCCAGTTCGTTGCTAGAGGTAGTTCTACCGTAAAGAAAAATTCACTGCCTACTCCCAGTTGACTCTGGACTTGAATTTTTCCGCCCATCAACTGCACAATTTGTTGACTAATGGCTAACCCTAAACCTGTACCTTCAGCTTGCCGACTGCGATCGCCTACTTGCCCAAAAGCCTTAAACAATTTCTGCATATTTTCTGGAGCAATGCCGACCCCAGTATCAATGACGGCAAAGCGGAGTTTAGGGGCTGTATTTTGATAGGTATCAGGATTTAATAATTGCACCTTAAATGTAACTCCTCCTTGATCAGTAAACTTAGTCGCATTCCCCAACAAATTAATTAATACTTGTCGCAATCGTTTTTCATCAACAATGACTCCACTGGGTAAATTTTCATCGGGTTCGTAGCGAAAATCTATGTTTTTTTGTTGAGTCCGAATTTGCGAGATTTCCATCACTCCCTGCAATAAAGAAGGCAGATGAATTGCATGGGGAACAAGTTCTAATTTTCTGGCTTCAATTTTAGAAATATCGAGAATATCGTTAATTAAAGTCAGCAAGTGAGTGCCGCATTGATGAATAATATTTACCCCATGGCGTTCTTTGTCGGCAATGCTTTTAGCTCGTCCGAGGATTTGGGCATAACCGAGAATCCCATTCAAAGGTGTGCGGAGTTCGTGGCTCATATTAGCCAGAAATTCACTCTTGGCTTGGTTGGCATTATCGGCAATTACTTTGGCAACTTGGAGTTCGGCGGTGCGTTCTGCGACCCGATGTTCAAGGATCGTAAAGGAGGACTGGAGTTGATGGCTCATTTCATTAAAAGTCCGCCCTAGGCGATCGAGTTCTTTGATATTTTCGGGTTGAATTTGTTGGTCGAGGTTGCCTCTGGTAATTTCTTGGGAGGCTTTATTTAAGCGATCGATGGGGCTGAGAATCCACCGGGATGTATAAATACCAGAGATGACGGCGATCGCCAAAGCCAAGAGACACAGGAAATGGTGATGCGAGTATTCGCATTGATCTGCCCCATAAAATCTGCTTCGGGGACAATCACAACGATTAACCAATCTAAGCCCCGCCCGTCTTGGAAGGGGGTAACTTGGACAAATTGTTGCTCTCCATTAAAACTAAAATTAGCTTCTTGGATCGTAGAAATTCCCTGAAAAGAGGGAAAAGAACTATTTAGATATTTGGCGGTAGCTTGGATTAGCGGCACTTGACTATCGATCGCTTGGAGTCGCACCGGCTTTTTATTTTGGTCGAATAGAAAAGGTTTTTCGGTGGTGGAACTAGCAACGATCAAGCCACTCCGCTCCATAATAAAAGTCTGCCCCGAAGGACTGATTTTTAGTTCTTGGAGAAACTGACTGAGGCGCAGGAGGCTGACATCAACCCGCAGCGTACCAATAAATTCATTGCGATCGCCATAGACTGGTTGCACAGCCGGGAGAGCAATATCATGGGGAGGCAACTGCCACACAAAAATATCAGCCCAAGCCAACTTGTTTTCTTTTAATGCTGTTTTGTACCAAGGGCGAGTCCGGGCATCAAAATTTGGAGTTACAGAAACTAACTTCTGGCGATTCCCTTGGGCATCGATTTCATAGGTAGAATTTCCCTTCACTACCTCTTCTACGCCGCCTACTAAAATATCAAAAGCTCCATTTAAGGCAAATTGTTTCCCCGCCCATACGTACTTACCTTCTTGATTGCCGTAGGCAACAATTGTGGCACTATCAAAGCGTTGAGCCTGCCGCCAAAAATGCCGCTCTAGAGATGGTAAATCTTGGAAATCAATTTGTCCAAGTTGAGCGCCATCCGTATTAACTTGATTGATCAAAATAGGCGTAGCGATAAAGGATTGGAGATGATCTTGGATGCGATTTGTGACTTCATTCCGTAACTTGCTCGCCACATCATTGACGGCTTTTTGACCATTATAAATTGATAGATAACTAGTCAAACCTACGGCAGCAAATATTTGGATCACAAAGGGAGCCACAAGAATTAATCTGAGGGAGACCGATCGACGGCGTTGCAATTTAACTGACTCAGATATTATTACTTCTGAAGATTGGGAAGATTGGTTAGTTAACATAGGAAATATTTTCTTTAAATAAAAGGTTTCTAAGTAAAGGGTTCTAAGTATTGGTAGCTAGATATGCCTGAATTAATTGTTCGATTTTCTCTGATTGAAACTTTTTCGCTAGTTGCAAGACCTGTTGGGTGAAGGCATGATAGCGATCGTCTTGCTTGCCGATGTGTTCAACTACTTCCATCAGTTTTTTCAAGCGTCCCTCTTGGACTAGTTCTAGTAATATTTGCAAGTCGGCAGGCGGGGGTGCGATTACTTCCGAAGCATGAGCAATATTTATTGTTTCTTCGTAGTTCCAAGTCAATTGCAAATGGCGGGCTAGAGCATTAAATAAATCCTGAGTATCTACTGGTTTAGCGAGGAAATCATCGCCCCCAGCATCCAAACTCATCTGCTGATCTAACTGGGCTACCGAAGCCGAGGAAACTAATACTTTGAGATGTTTTAAGTCTGGT
>JAAUUE010000103.1 GCA_012031635.1 Coleofasciculaceae cyanobacterium SM2_1_6
ACCAATTCCAATTCCCTCTCCCTCCTCCAATTCCCCTCTCCATCACCAGTACCTTCCCCAACGCCCCTGCCTTCACCATCTCCCCTGCCTTCTCCATTACCTGTACCTTCTCCATCGCCATTTCCATCTCCCCTGCCATCACCAACACCTCTACCAGCACCCTTACAATCCTCACTAGCGATCGCCCCAGAAGTTTTAACTCTGCTCCGCAATCCTGAAGCCCCGCTTACACCAACTCCTGTAGTCGTAGGCACACCAATGGTTCCCGGGATAATTCCCAACTCAATTCTAGAACTGCCGCCAATCCTCTCTTCTAGCCAGACTCCAATTTTTGGTTCTAATTTACCAAATACATCCCCAGTAACAACTTCTCTAGAAAATTTATCATCAGCGATTTCTCTCCGAGAAGGCTACGCCAACGCCACACCTACCTTAACTAGGGAACAGGTCAATCAATTTTCTAGGGATTTTCAAGGAGGACAGCCCTTGATCCTTGGGAGGGGAAATATCCCGCCCGTGGCTAGGATAGATACTTGGTCGGCAATCCAGCAATCTCTCCGAGATATCAGCATCAACTTAGAAGTTAACCCAGCGATCGTTTATATTTTCTTTGGTCAGTCTGATACGGATTTGGGGGAAACCCATGAACAGATGCGCTTGGCAGTGGAGCGATCGAGCTTAGCTCCTAGAGATGATGACCAGTTAGAAATAGTCGTCATTTTCAAAAATGGGGAGCCGATTCGCCAGACTCTAGGACTGACCCGGCGAGAAGTGGTGAATTTAGTGGAGCAATTTCGGCAGGAGATCACCGCCTACAAGACTAATCCCGGAGCCTATCTGGAGCCATCTCAACAAGTTTATCAATGGTTGATTGCCCCGATCGCCCCAGAGCTACAAGCAAGGCAAGTTAATCATTTAAATTTCCTCCTCGATCGAGAATTGCGATCGCTCCCCCTTCCTGCCCTCCACGATGGACAAAGGTTTCTCATTGAAAGTTATAGTCTTGCCATGGTGCCGCCTTTGGATCAAACTCTAGCTCAACCGGAATTTACAGGTTTAGTGATGCAGTCAGAGGGAATATTTAGTTTAGCCAGTCTCTGGGATGTTGGCGAGGAAACAACCCTAGGACTAATGAATAATTTTTCCAATCATTTAACCACGGCTCCCCTCCGGGCTGAGGCTCTACGCCGGACACAATTAGCCATGCTCCGCCCTCAAATCCCCACGGCATCAGAGTTATCTGGGTTGAGCGATCGTGATTTCCGTCATCCCTACTTTTGGAGTGCCTTTACCCTTGTAGAAAATCCTTGGTGAAAATTAGCCAAAGATTAAACTAGGGATTAAATGTTTTTTTCTTGGCATTGTGTTGGGTAAAGAATTAGAGTAAAGAAAAAGATACAAAGATATATGGATAAGGTGATTTTATGACGGGAACTATTAATCCGGAGAAATCTGATCTATCTTGGCTGTTGTTGACCAAAGAGCAGCAAACTCCAGTTCCGCCTAATCTGGTGGGCGAGTTTATCCAAGAGACTTTTGCGCTCACAAAAAGATTATTTATTCAACTCCAGCGCCGCCCTTCCACCCTGATCGCCGGGATGATCCAGCCCTTGATGTGGTTGATTTTGTTTGGGGCTTTGTTCCAGAATGCTCCCCAAGGATTTTTTGGCACTGATACTAGTTATGGGCAGTTTTTGGGGGCGGGGGTGATTGTGTTTACCGCCTTTGCCGGGGCTTTGAATGCGGGACTGCCCGTGATGTTCGATCGAGAGTTTGGCTTTTTGAATCGGCTCTTGGTGGCGCCCTTGGCTTCTCGGTTCTCGATCGTCACAGCTTCAGCAATTTATATTATTTCCTTGAGCTTGTTGCAAACAGCGGTGATCGTAGCAGCAAGTGCCGCCCTGGGTTCTGGTCTGCCCAATGTCTTGGGATTGGGGGCGATCGTGTTGATTATTTTCCTGTTGGTACTCGGAGTCACCGCCCTGAGCTTGGGGTTAGCCTTTGCCTTGCCCGGACATATTGAACTGATTGCCGTAATTTTTGTCACCAATCTGCCCCTCCTGTTTGCCAGCACTGCCCTTGCGCCCCTAGCTTTCATGCCCCAGTGGTTGCAGGTGGTGGTGAGTTTGAATCCTTTGAGTTATGCGATCGAGCCGATTCGCTATCTTTACCTCCACAGTGACTGGGCTTTGAGCAGTGTGGTGTTGGCGGCTCCCTGGGGAGAAGTAAATTTTGGTACTGCCTTGCTGGTATTATTAGGCTTTGATATCCTAATTTTGGTGGCAATTCAGCCATTATTGAAACGTCGTTTTGCTTAGGGATGGAAGGAATTGGGCAGACCTGTGAAGAAGATTCCCCTATGGCTAGTTAGTTTTTCGTTGATGGCAAATGGCTTGCTAATCTTGGCGATCGTCTATGTTGCCTACAGACAAATTCTGCCCCAAGCGATCGCTACAGATAATCCTTCGGGAATCAGTCAACCCAGGGATGCTGACTCTCCGGAGACTGCAAGCGGCAGCAGATTGGAGCTTACTTATCAAGAGTGGCTAGATATTTTGGCTACGGAGGCAAAGGTGATCACCGAAAGGGATGTGGATAATGTGGCTGTCCTCCTTGGAGATTCGCTCTCCCAATGGTTTCCGCCCGAACTATTACCAGGGGAATTGGAGTGGCTAAATCAGGGTATCTCTGGAGAAGGCTCCCTAGGCTTACTGCGGCGCTTAAGAATTATTGATCAAACTGATCCCCAATGGATTTTGGTGATGATCGGGATTAATGATTTGGTGCGGGGGGAAGCAGAGGAAACTCTAGTCGCCAACCACCTAGAAATTGTCCGTGCTCTCAAGCAGCGTCACCCCAATAGTAAGATTTTGTTACAGTCTATCCTGCCCCATAGCGATGAGCGATCGACTTGGGAGCGAAGGGATCTCCTGTTAGCAATTCCGAATACTAAGATCCAAAAAATCAACGATCGCCTGAAAATTATTGCAAGGGAAGAAAAAATTTATTATCTTGATCTATATCCCTTGTTTGCAGATGCCCAGGGAAATCTCAAGCTCAATTTAACCACCGATGGCTTACACCTGAGTCCGGGAGGATACCAAGTCTGGAGTGTCGCCCTCCAAGTCTTTTTTCAGATTCAGCCATCCATTAACTCCGTAAATAACTAGGCTTGATTTGCCTCATGTAAATCTAATTGCAGGACTTAGGCAAAACCTGATAATCTCTGGGTAAGCTCTATAATTTAAGATGTACGAATTAAAATTAAATCCAACCATAAAAACTATTTAACAAACTATGACTGCTTCAGTTCCCAAGGTTGCCCAGATTAGTGTCGAAGAATTACATCAGGTTTTGGCTGCCAATTCCCCAGAAGTACAGCTTATTGATGTCCGGGAACCCACCGAGATTGCGATCGCCCAACTTCCGGGTTTTCAGGTGTTTTCCTTGAGTGAATTTGATAGTTGGTCAGAAAAAATCCTGACGCTGTTAGATACAGAGAAGGAAACTCTGGTTTTGTGCCATCATGGAGTCCGCTCTGGGCAAATGTGCCAATGGTTAGCCAGTCAGGGTTTTAGTCAAGTGAAAAATATTGTCGGCGGCATTGATGCCTATGCTGGTTTAATTGATCCCACAGTGCCTAGATATTAAAAATACTGCCCAAAAATCACTACCTTTCTAGGATTACTGAATATTAGTAGCCTCTGTATCATAGAAAAACCTTGATGGCTGATACTTTTGTAGCTAGTATTCATCACTAGTATTCGGTTAGTTAGTTTGAATAGGTTTGCTATGCAAGTAAGTTTAAGCGATCGACAACAACATATCCTTGCCTGTACGGTCAGACACTATATAGCGACAGCAGAGCCTGTGGGTTCTAAGGTGCTGGCAGCAGACTACAATCTGAACATCAGCCCCGCCACCATCCGGGCTTGTTTGGGAATGCTAGAAAAGGAGGGTTTACTCTACCAGCCCCACACTTCCTCTGGGCGGGTTCCCTCGGACTCGGGCTATCGGATCTATGTAGATCAGCTCCTAGCACCGGAAGAATATCTAAACTCTCAGCTAGATAGTTTTTTGCGACACTGCCCGCCAGTGGGGACAGTAACAGCAGAGAATCGCCATTTTGATGAAGTAGTCCGGGGGGCGGCACAAATTTTGGCAACCCTAAGTGGCTACATTACCCTGATTACTCTGCCCCAAGCTCTCCATAATCATCTCCGCCATCTGCAATTAGTCCAAGTCGCCCCGGCGAAGGTGATGCTGATCGTGGTGACGGATAATTACCTTACCCAGTCGGTATTGATGGATCTGCCCTTGGGGAAAGAACTGCCCGATGGGGAGTTGGTCGATCGAGAGTTACAAATTCTGTCTAATTTTCTCCTAGAGCAGCTACGGGGGCAGAGTTTGGGAAATTTAGCAAAACTGGATTGGCAGGAACTCGATCGCCAGTTTGCCAAGTATGCCGATTTTCTCCGGGACTTACTCAGAGAACTCCAACGCCGCAGCCAACCCACCAGCCCCTCCCCGATCATGATTCATGGCTTGGCAGAAGCCCTCCGGCTCCCAGAATTTTCTGAATTGCAACAGGTACAAATGCTATTACATCTCCTCGAGCAGGAACAGGAGCAAGTGTGGCAGGTCATCTTTGATGCTTCTACAGATCAACGATCGGATCACCCTCTGGATCATCGTTTGGATGCTCGAATAGATAATTTATCCCAGTGTTCATCTCAACGTCCATCTCAACGTCCATCTCAACGTTCGCAAGGGCAGGAGCGATCGATCCTGACCACTTCGGCACCTTTCGACTTCGCTCAAGGCAAGAAGCTCCGTGACCTCAATCAACGCCGGGTGAAGGTGGTAATCGGGGCAGAAAATCCTCTAGAGCCAATGCGTAGTTACACTTTGATTGCGGCACCTTACCAACAGGGAACAATCAATGTGGGCAGTGTAGGGGTCTTGGGCCCGACCCGGATGCTCTACGAAAAGGCGATCGCCCTCGTGGAAGCCACGGCTGATTACCTTTCGGCATCCCTGAGCTAATCTTTAATCCCTGTTAATCCTTGAACCTAACCCCATAAACCCAACCCTGAATTTATGCACGACCAACCCAACCCCCAACCATCCCAGCGCAGATTTTGGCTATGGTTTGGTTTAATCTTTGCTGCCCTGTTTTCTCTTGCTGTCGGGATTGTGAGCTTTTTTGTCTACCAAGCCTATACAATCAGCAAAAATATCACTTCCCCCACGCCGATCGCCATCCCCGTTCCAACTCCCGACCAAGAAAAACTAGTAGATTTGGGGGAGCGATTAACTACCTTTCAAACTGCCATTGCCGAGGATCAACCGGGAGAATTAGTCTTATCTGCCGAAGACTTGAATACGCTAATTTCTACGGAGCCAGATCTGGCAGGACGGTTTTACTTTGATATCCAAGCAGATGAAGTTTCCCTGAAGGGGGCACTGCCCTTGGATGCGATTCCGGGGTTTGAAGGGCGGTTTGTCAATGGGACGATCGCCGTGCGGGTCAATCTCCAAGATCAAAATTTAGTTGTCACGCCCACCAAGTTAACGTTAGACAATCCAGAAATGCCTAAATTTGTCCAAGAAGCTTTGCTGGATAGTTTGAAGGAACAAAACCTTGCTGAGGAAGCTGCCAAGGAACCAGAGTTTCAACAATGGCTACAAACGGTGAAAAGTATCCGAGTGGAATCCGGGAAAATTATTATTACTCGTTAATCTAAACTTGTTAATCTAAGCTCATTAATTTGGGGCGATCGAGAGTCTTTATAAAATACGGAAAATAACGGATAAATAACAGTATTAATAGTTACTGACAATTTATAATCGGTTTAGCTAGAGATAAAACTTAGAGGATATTTGAAAATTTTCTAGCAACTAAAAGCGACTAAAGTCGTTACTACAAAAATCTATAATTTTATAAAAATCTAGGCATGGATATCAAAAATGGCTTTGTCGGCTCGATCGGCCACACTCCCCTCATTCGCTTAAATAGCTTCAGTGCCGAAACTGGATGTGAAATCCTCGGTAAAGCGGAGTTTCTCAACCCCGGCGGCTCTGTGAAAGACCGGGCAGCGCTGTATATTATCGAAGATGCCGAAGCCAAGGGTCTGCTGAAACCGGGGGGAACGGTGGTGGAAGGCACGGCGGGCAATACAGGAATTGGTTTAGCCCACATCTGCAATGCCAAGGGTTATAAATGTTTAATTGTAATCCCCGATACTCAATCCCAAGAAAAAATTGAGGCTCTGCGAACCCTAGGGGCAGAGGTGCGGACGGTGCCGGCGGTTCCCTACAAAGACCCCAATAACTATGTAAAACTCTCTGGGAGATTGGCGCAGGAAATTCCCAATGCCATCTGGGCAAACCAGTTTGATAATCTGGCGAACCGTCAAGCCCACTATGAAACCACGGCGGTAGAAATTTGGGAACAAACCGGAGGCAAGGTAGACGGCTGGGTGGCAGCCACAGGAACCGGGGGAACTTTTGCGGGGGTAGCGATGTATCTCAAGGAAAAGAATCCCCAGATTAAGAATGTCTTGGCTGACCCCATGGGCAGTGGTTTGTATAGTTACGTGAAAACTGGGGAACCAAAGAGTGAAGGCAGTTCGATCACCGAAGGCATTGGCAATAGTCGGGTGACAGCGAATATGGAAGGTGTACCCATTGATGATGCTTTGCAAGTGACGGATCAAGAGGCTTTACGGGTGGTCTATCAACTCCTGCGAAAGGATGGCTTATTTATGGGCGGCTCCGTGGGGATCAATGTGGGGGGAGCGATCGCTCTGGCGAAACAGTTGGGGGCAGGACATACGATCGTGACGGTGCTATGTGATGGGGGCGCACGCTATCAATCCCGCCTATTTAACCCAGAATGGTTAGCAACAAAGGGTTTATCCGTCCCCGAACTTTAGGTAATTAAGACGTGTCAAAATGCTAGATCCTGATGATTTCATGGGATTAAATCTAAATTTAGCTCCTTAGCAGCTGGCGATCGAAATAGGTAAGCAAAATAACTGGGAGTTCTTTGAAAGGATATCCAGCGAGGAAATCCTAACAAATCATAAAGACTTGGACAATCTCATCCCCCGGCGGGGGATATTTGTGTTATGTTCTCAGGTAGGGGCTTGATGAATAAAAGTCCTCTACACAAGCCAACTAGGAGCGCACCATGGTAGCATCCCCAGAAAAACCCATAGAAAAAACAATCACTTCAGTCGAATCAAGTTCTCAAGACCGAGTAGCAGTCCTTCTCATGGGCTATGGAGAAGTTGAGAGCTATGCAGATTTTGCCAACTACAACGAGCAAGCCCTGAACCTGCTGACAGCTAAATTTGCCCCCGTGCCGATGTGGATCTATCCCCCCCTTGCCAAACTCCTCGCCATGTTCGATCTCCACGAATGGAGCCATCAGCACGATAATTTTATTTCTCCCCACAATGCAATTTTTGAGCGGCAACGGGCGGGTATTGAAGAGAATCTCCGGGCAACTTGGGGCGATCGAGTCAAGGTTTTTAAGGCGTTTAACTTCTGTGCGCCCTTCCTGCCAGAGCAAGTTATCCCAGAAATTAAGGCTCAAGGTTTTGATAAATTATTAATCTATCCTCTATTGGTGGTGGATTCGATCTTCACCAGTGGGATTGCGATCGAGCAAGTTAACCAAGCCCTCAGCCAAATTGCCACCAGTGGAGACTCTAAGGGTCAAACTTGGCTCCAAGGACAACGCTACATCCCTTCTTTTTATGATGAACCAGCCTATATTCAAATTTTGGCAGATATTGTCGAAAGCAAAATTAAGCATGAGCTTGCCGTTGCTCACCTGCCCAGCCAAACGGGAATTATTTTGATGAATCACGGTTGTCCCCACGAGGCGAAGGGTTTCACTTCTGGCATTGAAGAAAGTCAGGCTCTCTACGAAAAAGTCCGGCTCAAGCTGATTAATAAATATCCCCTAATCTCCGTCGGCTGGCTCAATCATCAAACTCCCTTGATCAAATGGACACAACCTACAGTAGATTTGGCTGGACAAAATTTAATTGATCTAGGAGCTACGGCTCTGGTCTTAATGCCCATCGGTTTTGCCACGGAAAATCATGAGACTCTTCTAGATGTGCATCACATTATTCATAGTTTGCAGCACAAAAATCCCCACGTCCGTTATGTACAGATGGATTGTGTGAATGATCATCCAGAATTTTTGCGGATGGCAGCCCACTGGGCCGATGCGCATATTGCCGATCTTCTAGCCGAGCAGACAGGGACACCCCTACCTCAACCTGTGGCAACTTCTGGTCATCATCATCACCACCATCACTAACCTCTATCCCTCAAATTTCTCTAATCCCATGGGGGTCAATATCTAAAGCTCTTGGCTTGCATCGAATTTTGAGAATTGGAATCAGAAAAAATCCTTGTGTCTTGGTAACTAGGAGTGTCAAAATGGAGAGTGTAGTAACAACAGCTACATTAAGCTAGCTACACTAAGCCCATGAGCCAGCCCGCCCCTCCTCAATTCCAACCCCGACAAATCCTTTGCCTAGAACACGAGCAGAGTAAATTGTATGCGGAAGTGATTCAGGTAGTGCCCGATCGACCTGTTTGTTGGCTCCGACCGATGATCTTGGAAGTGGAGATGAGTCAACTAAAAACCTACGATCTCCGCCTAAGCTCTGATCTGCTCTTGCCCCCTAGTTTGTTTCGCCCCGCCCTTGATACTGAGGTCATTCCCCTGCTAGGACAAATTAATAGTGCGGAGTTTAATCTAGAGGAGGCTCAAAATGCTCACCATCTCCTCCGGGATTTTATCCGCAAAATCTGGCAACAATACCGGGAGGTTTTTCCTAGTTAGTTTTCTGGGTATCTCCTATTCCTTAAGAGGTGCTGGGGCTAATTGGGGGCTAATTTGGCATAGGTTTTAGATTGATGGGGGATGAGTATGGATAGATTGCATAAAATTCTCTCCCAATGGGGGATTGCTTCTCGGCGGCAGGCGGAAATTATGATTCGATCGGGCAGGGTACATCTCAATGGGGCGGTGGCTTCCTTGGGAATGCAGGCAGACCCGGAGGTCGATCGCATTGAAGTAGACGGGAACTTAGTCCAACCCCAAGCCCGTCCAGAGTTACTGTACCTCCTGTTAAATAAGCCCTTGGGAGTGGTGTCCACTTGTTTAGATGAGCGGGGACGGACTACAGTACTGGATCTATTGCCCCCAGAGTGGCGATCGCACCAAGGATTGCATCCGGTGGGCAGACTAGATGCGGATTCTACGGGAGCCTTAATTTTGACCAATGACGGAGCTTTAACCTTTCGGTTGACCCATCCCCGCCACGAAATTCCCAAAACCTATCATGTTTGGGTAGAAGGAATTCCTCCTCCAGAAATTCTGGCTCAGTGGCGGCGGGGAGTTTTATTGGACGATCGCCCCACACTCCCGGCTCAAGTCAAAATTTTGAGAAGTCAAACTGATCATCAATCTCCAAAATTATCCGCCAAATCTCCCCCCATGCACCCTCGAAATCCTTGGCAACCAGAATCCCCCAAGACTTTGTTAGAGATAATTCTCCGGGAAGGGAAAAATAGACAAATTCGTCGGATTGCTGCCTACTTAGGGTATCCTGTAATCAGTTTACATCGGATTGCCATTGGCACAATTTCTTTATCCCATGATCATCGATCGCCTTTATCCACTGGAGATTACCGTTTATTAACTACTCAAGAGATCAAATTTCTTTATGGATGCCAGCATCTAGTAGGAACAGATTAAGGATAAATTTAAAAGGATAAATTTAATTAGTTAGATTCAACAGAATCTATTTAATCCCAGAAGTTTGCCAATGCTAAGTTGAGAAAACAAGTACCAAACAGGTATTAAGGTCAACAAATATCTAGCTCCCAAAATTTTAGCCCAGTTCTCGCAGTCCTACATGACTTTATCCGCCGCCGGCGAGTGAAGTAACCTACTAAAAAAATCTAATTTAGCAAGGGATTGAGGATCGCTGTGTGGCACAGATATTTAGAAAAAGTTAGACCTATTTCATCTACAATACTTAGGAAATTTTCTAAAATCCCGATAAAATAACCTAGAATCATCCGAATCTAGTTTTAGACACATAAACAGGTAACGAGTTAACGATTAATCAGCCCTAAGCCCTATGTATTTTTCTGCGATTCTTGATTTTGCCAAAAGGTTACCAATTCCTAGACAGCTCCTGAGCAAAAAGTCTCAAGGGCTGCACTTGTTGGATCAACAAGGAAATCGAATTAAGGAGTTGGGGTTCCTGCTGCGGGAGGCTCGCAATCAGAAACTTTTGTCCCTAGAAGAAGCCGCCGCTCAGACTTTAATTCGGGTCGGGCTTTTGAGTGCGATCGAAACTGGTAATCTCCGGGAACTGCCAGAACTTGTTTATGTCCAAGCTCTCCTCCGGCAGTATGCCAACTTTTTGGGCTTAGATGGCGATCGCTTAGCTGATAGTATTCCCTCTAGTCACTTTGAGCGGACATCAGAGCATTCTTGGAAGTTAATGGTTCCCCTGCTGACCCAACTCCGCCCCATGCATTTGTATTTAATTTATGTAGTCCTGATGGCGGTGGCGGTAAATAGCCTTTCAGCGGTGGTTGAAAACTCTAGGCAGAGAGAGACACCTCTAGCCCTGCTCCCCCCCATCCAAGAATCAGTCAAAGTTACTCCGCCAAAATCTGCCAGTAGTCCTAGTCCCAGCCCAGTCCAGAGAACCCAACCGATCGTGGTCAATGTTACTTTCAAGGCTCAATCTTGGATCCGGGCGATCGCCGATGACAAAACCCTTTTTGAAGGAGTCCTCGAAGAAGGGAGCCAAAAAACTTGGACAGCTCAGACCAAACTTTCAATCCGGGCAGGAAATGCCGGAGCCATTCTCGTCGCTTTCAACGAAGACAAGCCCCAGATTATGGGCAATCCCGGAGAAGTCCAAGAACTCAGCTTTACACCCAATTCCAATTCAGCCAACTCCAATCCAAACCAGAATCAAAATCCAGCTCAAGACACAACTAACTCCCCTAGGGCTACTTCTAGTTGGGACACCAGTGATGAAGCTCTGGGCTTTCCTGATACTCCTTTCCAGCCTTAATTTTATTGTTAAATTTTATTGTTAAATTATGATCTCCCCAAATCTTAGGTTGCAAAGCCGCCTAAAAAGTCATTAACTTCCATGCCCGGATATGCCCAGCGAGCCTTAACTGGCTGGGGCTTGCAGCCACTGGTAACTTGGTGGACAAACCAGAGGTTATGGGTACGGACTTCCCCAAATCCGGCGGCTCCTAGCCATGCATCTAGACTGCCATTGGCATAGTTTTTAATGTTTTGAAGATAGGTTTCAGGAAATATTTCGGGAACTGCTTCAGGAAAAGTCTTGGTCAGCCATTCTATTTGGCGGAGCAGTTGCTGAGAACTATCTAAAATCACCAACTGCCCTCCCTTTGAGGAGGCGGAAACATTCTTTAATAATGGCTTGGGTTGCTGGAATCGGGGTTTCATGGAAGAGAAGAGAATGGTAATTAGATCAAAGTAGCCAGAGGGAAAGCCTGTATGTTCGGCGCTGCTGTGCTGCCAATGGATTTCGATGCCAGTGGATTTGGCTTTTTGGTGCGCCATGACAAGCATGGGGGGGGAAAGGTCTAGTCCAGTAATGGAGGCTTGGGGAAATTTTCGCTGTAAAAGGAGAGTAGTAGAGCCAGTGCCGCAACCTAGATCAAGGATACGTTGGGGGAAGCCGTTGATCCGATCGAGCAATCCTTGGCGGACAAGCTGTTCGTGGGGCGGCAATAAATAGGGAGTGAGGCGATCGTAGGCAACGGCAGTCCGAGATTCAAGGTAGCCCCCCGCCATTCCGAGAAAGTTTTGCTGCCCATAGTATTCTGGGTAAATAATTTGGGGATCAGTCACATGACTAGTTTCCTGTTGCCAATCAATCTGTCCATGAATCTGTTTCAGTTCTGCCTCATTGATCAACAAATGAACCACAGGTTGCCAAAAATTTTCCCGGTTTGTTCCTGCCATAAAACCACCTAACTTCAAAACCTTGCATCAACTCTACTCTAGCTGATCCCATGATAATCAGGATAATTTAGGGAAGCGATCGGCTTATAAGATCAAGCTACAATACATCCATAAACTAATGGCTGGTTATACATCTCGATCCAAACTTCAAGTAATATAATTTGGAGGCTGATTCAATGCAAAACTCATACTGCGTTTCATTAATAACAAATGGACAAGATCAAGTTTTAACTATTCCCCATGAATTTGCCTTGTCAAGTACAGAGGTTTTATTAAGAAAAGAAGGGACTCGCTTGATTATTGAACCCATTCCTTCGAGTTCTTTACTTTCCCTGCTATCTACATTGTCAGATATTACAGATGATTTTCCTGATATAGATGAAGGATTGCTTCCTCTTGATGAGATTAAGCTCTAGTACCGCCCAATGACCTATCAATACCTTCTTGATACCAATATTCTTTCAGATTTGATTAGGCATCCTCAAGGTTTAGTTGCCCAACATATCTCTACCGTAGGGGAAAGTAATATTTGTACAACTACGATCGTGGCGTGTGAGTTGCAGTTTGGAGCGATCAAGAGTGGTTCTTCTCGGCTTACTCAGCAAATAGAAAATATCTTGACAATCTTGCCTGTTCTGCCCTTAGAGCCGCCTGTAGATTTTCACTATGCCATAATTCGTAACTACTTAGCGCAAGCAGGAACGCCGATCGGTCCGAATGATCTTCTAATTGCCGCTCATGCCCTAGCCCTTGATTTGATTCTGGTTACGGCAAACACTCGTGAATTTGAACGTGTGCCTGCTTTATCTCTGGATAACTGGTTGCTCTGAAGCAGTGCATTTAGGAAAGATTAAACAAAGTCGAGGATTTGCGTTTTTCTGGTTTAGTCGCTAAGATCCACACAGTTATTCCTGATACCTAATAAGGGAACTGACATCTATTATTTGCTTGTGGTTTGCCTAGTGAGTTCTTCCAGTCATAGTCCGACTTCCAGACTGAGTTTAAGTTGATGATATTGAGTCTGCCCTCCAAGATATTAAGAATGGTCGATCG
>JAAUUE010000104.1 GCA_012031635.1 Coleofasciculaceae cyanobacterium SM2_1_6
ATCGCACTATTATCAAGGTAGGATTGTCCGAGAGGAGCAATTTGGACTAAGATATAAACCTCTAAGTATTTCAATTAAACTATCCTCACTGGCTATAAGTCTATGCCTAATCAACTTTTTTATGGTGATAATCTTGAGGTTTTGCGGCAACATATCAAGGATGAATCGGTGGATTTGTGCTACATCGATCCGCCTTTTAATTCTAAGCGCAACTACAACCAAATTTATAACAACATAGGCAAAGAAGATCAGGCGCAGGCGCAGGCTTTTATTGATACATGGACATGGGATGATTATGCCAATAAAGGTCTAGAGGAGATTCAAACTAATTATCAAGGGCATTTTACCGCCCAAAGTATCGATCTAATTTCTGGCTTAGTAAAAGTTTTAGGTAAGGGCAGTTTGTTGGCTTATCTGGTTAGTATGACCTTAAGAGTTGCTGAAATTTATCGAGTCTTAAAACCTACAGGCAGTTTTTATTTACATTGCGATCCAAGTGCTTCTCATTACTTAAAAATAATTATTGATGCTATTTTTTGTCCTCAAGGAGGAGACTTTCAGAATGAAATAACTTGGAAAAGAACTACTAATTCAGGAAGTAGTAAATCTATTTCAAAAAGGTTTCCCTCTAATGCTGATATTATTTTTCTTTATACCAAATCTAATAATTATTATTTTCAACATATTAGACAGGATTATTCAGATAAATACAAGTCTAGATTCACAAAGCAAGATGGAAGAGGTTACTACTATTTAGATAATCTTAAAACTTACTCACAAGAAAGATTACAAAAACTAATATCTGAAGATAGAATTGAATACACAAAAAATGGAACTCCTAGGATCAAAAATTATCTTCATGAAACTCAAGGATTAATTTTAGATAATATTTGGATAGATATACAATCCCTCAATTCTCAAGCAAAAGAGCGTTTAGGCTATCCTACACAAAAGCCAGAAGAACTTTTAGAAAGAATTATTCAAGCATCTAGCAATGAAGGTGATGTAATTCTTGATGCCTATTGTGGTTGTGGAACTACGGTGGCAGTTTCTCAACGGTTAAATAGACAGTGGATTGGGATTGATATTACCTACCAAAGTATTAGTTTAATTTTGAAAAGATTGGAAGATGCTTTTGGTCAAGGAGTATTAGAAAATGTAGTGCTGAACGGGATTCCCAAGGATATGCAATCTGCCGAAGCCTTAGCCCACAAAAAAGACGATCGAACCCGGAAAGAATTTGAAAAATGGGCAGTACTTACTTATTCTAATAACCGAGCCATTATCAATCAAAAGAAAGGAGCAGATCAAGGAATTGATGGTATTGCCTACTTTCGGAGTGAAAAAGATGATCCAGAAAAGATTATTTTACAAGTTAAATCTGGCAAAGTATCCTCTAGAGATATCAGAGATTTGCAAGGAACAATGACCCGTGAAAATGCAGTTTTAGGAGTGTTTATTACTTTGCAAAAACCTACTAGAGATATGATCAAAGAAGCAAAAGAAGCAGGGATTTATCGGAGTAAATATATGAGCGACTCTGTGGATAAAATTCGGATTGTGACTATCAAAGAAATTATCGAAGATCAAAAACGGCTGGATATTTTATTAGCTTTGGAAGTTTTGAAATCTGCCGAAAAACAGATGGAAGTCAAGCAAGGTACACTAGACTTGGATTAGTGGAGAAGAGTCGCCGGAGCATTTACGGTCTTTCGGCTTAACCAATAAATAGATTATGAAATGCCTAGCCCTGACCCTAAAAGAAATTCAACAAATAGATTTGCAATAATATATGGAAATAAGTAAAACCCATCCTGAGGCTAAAATATGACTCCACAACTCACTGCTGCGATCGCTGCCATCCAGCCCCTCTCACCCCCAGAGCGTCAACAACTGCTGCAAATTCTCATCCAAAGCGATGCCGCAAATTCCCAAACCGACCTCAAAAACCTCAGTAACCATTTTGTACAAGGCATCTCTCTCACCCAGCTACTAGCCGTTAAAACCCCTCCAACTGTTGATAACCTCAAAAATATTTCTGCCAATTGTTGGCCCCCAGAAGACTCTATTGAAGATTTCCTTGCTTTTCTGCAACAGCAACGCCAAACTGTGAGCTAGGTAAATATCCATGAGTCTTTTCTTGATTGATACTGACATCGCCTCTTTTATTTTTAAAGGTAGCAATTATGCTGATCCATACTTACCAATTCTGAATGGTCAGGAATTAGCCTTATCATTTATGACCGTTGCGGAATTATTTCAGTGGGCAATCTTGCGTCAGTGGGGCGATCTTCGTATTGAACAGCTAGAAAAATACCTATCGAATTACCTGATTATTCCGGTTGATCAACCTCTTTGTCGAACATGGGCGCAAGTACGTGTCAATTGCCAAAGTGCGGGAAAAATTATTTCCCCACAAGATGCTTGGATCGCCGCAACAGCTTTACGTCACACATTACCGCTAGTTACTCACAATATCAAAGATTTTTTAGGAGTTCCCAATTTGCAACTGATCATCCCTCCACTCTAAAAAGATGTTACAAAGATTGGAGCCTGATTCCTACTGAGACTAGCCTTTGTAGCCATGTCTAGATGATCGTTTTGTTGCCTCACTCATAATAGCGATCGTATACATCACCGCCGCTTGGGTTTTGCCATCCATCTCAAATTCATCTTGAGTAACATCCCCGCAGTTGAGAAATGGATTTATTCCCCTAGGATCGATCGCACCTGCTTAATTAATTTTGTTTTCCCAGTTCAGCCTGAGTAGCCTCAGCAATAATTGCCTCCACCTCCGCCACTGACAAATCCACAATTTGAGCAATCTCCACCACCCCAGTCCCACGAGCCACCAAGCGCTGAATAAAAGCCTTCTGTGCCTCCTGCCACCCCACCTGACGACCCTCTTGCATCCCCACCTGACGACCCTCTTGTAAGCCCTCAGTAAACACTTCTTGATAAAACTTGGTTTCCTGCAAATTACTCATTCTCAACATGGCGGCAATCTCCTCCCTCGATTTGTAAGGTAGTTTATAGACAATTATAGTTTCTAGTAAGTTGATTAGATTCTCTCGAAGCTCTAGATCAGATATTTCGCCTCTGGCTCGATCGGCTAGTTCTGTTGCCAAATCTGGAGCAGTGGTTTCTGGTTCTGTGATTAACTTTAGGAGCTTGACTGGCAGAGAAGCAGTTTCTGAAATAGTGAGTTCATTGATATAAATCCGGGTGATATTGGGCAGTTGCAGAAATTCTCGAAAATACAGATCATTAACTCTTTCAGTTTGCCGATCGGGATAAATCACCACTAGTTGCCACGGATGAGGTGGTCTGTATTGCCGGATGTAGAGTAGGAGTTCTGAAAAGAGGCGATCGTAAAGTTGTGGGTCTGGCTGAAATTGCACCTCCACAATATAAAACGGCAGTTCTGGGTTCGGCTCGATCGGCAAAAATAAGCCATCTAAGCGCAGTGCTAACTGCTTTAGTTCTTGAGAAGTGAATTGATATTGACTAGTTGTAGATTCTGGCACACCAAGGAGAGCAAAGAAGACAAAGGGCAATTCCTGAAAAATCGTATAAAACAAACTATCGGTTTTCATCGATTTGCATCCCTTAACCCCAACCATAACCCTGGACTGGTAAATTATATCTACTTCAAGAAATTTATAATCAAATTATTCCCACCTCAGTTTATAAAGAATTAACTGAGATCGGTGCAGGAAATATTGTTACTAATACAGCATAGAAAAGAAGAGATAAACCATGCTTGATTTAGGTTTGATCATGGCGTTGGGGTTTTTGGGGAGTTTTGGACATTGCGTGGGGATGTGTAGCCCGATCGCCGTGGCTTTTGCCTTGAATGATGCGAAAAATCAAACTAATTCTCTGAATAATTCACCAACAAATTCCCCAAATAATTGGTGGACTCAACTCCGGTTTCATATTTTGCTGAACTTGGGGCGCTTAGTTAGCTATGCCTTGGTGGGGGCGGCGATCGGCGGCGTGGGTTCGGTGCTGATTGCGGGGGGGCAGTTGGCGGGGATTGGGGGGCAGCTGGCGGCGGGGCATGGCGATTTTCACTGGGTTACTCCTAATTTGGCTGGCTCTCGGACAACTCCAACCCCAATTTTTGCCCCAGTTACCTCTGTTGACTTTTGGTAAATATCTCCACGATCGCCTCAACCGTCTCCTTTATAGTTTTTCGGCTCCAAGTTCTCCCAACCCTGAAAGTGCTGAAAGCTCACAAAATTCTCAAAGCTCTCAAACCCAATGGTGGACTCCCGCCCTCCTTGGTAGTATCTGGGGACTAATTCCCTGTGGATTTCTCTACGCAGCCCAGATCAAAGCGGCAGAAACCGGAGACCCTTGGTGGGGAGCGGCAACGATGGCAGCCTTTGGCTTGGGGACAATGCCGAGTATGGTGCTGGTGGGGGTGGCTTCGGCACGGTTGGGGGTCGATCGCCGCAGTCAGTTATTCCGGCTGGGCAGTTGGTTAACCCTGACGATCGGGCTGCTGTTGCTATTCAGAAATGATGCCATGGTTGACTACACCGGGCATGGAGCCTTATTCCTGCTCATGTTAGCCTTGGTCGCCCGTCCCCTGAGCAGGTTTTGGGGACAGCCCCTCAAGTACCGCAGAGCCATTGGTGTTGGTGCTTATATGCTGGCGATCGCCCACACCGCCCACATGGTAGACCACACCTTGCGTTGGAATTTCAGAGCCTTTGGTTTCCTCTTACCCACCCACCAAATCGCCCTCGCTTGCGGCGGAGCAGCCCTAGTAGCCATGACTCCCGCAGCCCTGACTAGCTTCGATCGTCTCCAACAGCGTCTAGGTAAATATTGGCGACTTCTCCATCTCCTGACAATCCCGGCTCTGCTCTTGGCAGCCATGCACACCATCCTCATTGGTTCCCACTACTGGGGCAATCTCCAAGTTACCCCCCTCCAAGAAATGCGAGTCTTAGTCCTAGGAACTTTAGTGGGTGTGGTCTTATTTTTGCGTTGGCTCAAACCAGTTGCTTAGTTATTTCTAGTTAAACAAGTTTGTCGGCAATCTCCCTAAAAGATGGGTAGCTCGATCGAGAACTTTGTCCCTTGTCCAGGCTGCGACTCACAGCTAAATTTCCCTTGATGTTTGTCCACCACAATTTGATAGCTAATGGATAAACCTAACCCAGTCCCCTTGCCTACAGGTTTAGTAGTAAAGAAAGGATCAAAAATTCGGGCTTGAGCTTCGGCGGGAATCCCCGAGCCGTTGTCACTAATCTCAATCATCACACTCTGGGATTGGTCTTCCTGAGATTGCAGATAGGTGCGAATGCTAATGGCGGGCTGGTAATTTTTGCTGGGAGTATGGCTATCTAAAGCATCAATGGCATTACTGAGGACATTCATAAAAACCTGATTTAACTGCCCTGCATAGCAATCAATCTGGGGTAAATTGCCGTAATGCCGGGTCACGATAATGTTTTCCCCCTCCGCCCTTGCCTTAAAGCGGTGTTGCAAAATTAACAGTGTGCTATCAATACCTTCGTGGATGTCTACAGGTTTGCGTTCTGCCTGATCAAGGCGGGAGAAATTCCGGAGAGACAGTACCAACTGCCGGATGCGATCGGCCCCTAATTTCATCGAATCCAGGACCTTGGGCATATCATCACTCAGAAACTCTAGATCCATTTCTGTGATTTTTTCCGCCACTGCTGCCACGGGTTCTGGGTAATGGGATTGATACAAACTCATCAACTCCAGCAAATCTCTGGCGTAGTTTGCGGTGTGGGTAATATTGCCATAGATAAAATTCACGGGATTATTAATTTCGTGGGCTACCCCCGCCACCAGTTGACCAAGGCTGGACATTTTTTCTGTTTGCAGGAGTTGAGCCTGAGTTTGTTTTAGGTCTGCTAGGGTTTGGGTCAGTTCGGCTGCTTGAGCTTGAGTGCAGGTCAGGAGTTCTGCCTGTTGGAGCGCCACGCCGAGTTGGGTAGAAATTTGCTCCACAAATTCAATTTCTTCTGGTTGCCACGATCGAGGAGCTTGGCACTGATGAATACAGATCAATCCCCACAGGGTCGGGAGTTCTGCCTCTGAGTGGGGATAGTATCGCAGGGGGATAATCAGATTTGCCTTGATCTGAAATTGAGACAAAATCTGGATATGGCAATCGCTCAACCCTTGGGTCAAAATATTATCCACGGATTGAATCCTGCCCTGGGCGTAGCTGAGGGCAAACTGGCTCCCAAAGCAATGGTCTTCGACTTGGTGGGTGAGGGTAGAAATGAATTGGGGCTGCACAACTTCGGCGATAAACTCCCCTCGATCGAATCCCGATTTGGGATCAAACCGAAAAATTGCGACTCGATCGGCTGCTAGTAAATTTTGTACTTCTGTCACCGTAGTCTGAAAAATATGTTGCAGGTCTAGGGATTCCCGGATCTTATTCACTACCAAAGCCAAGGTCTGCTGTCTTTTGGTCTGCTCCCGGGCTTGGCTGTAGAGTTCGGCAAGGCGGGCGGTGCGTTCCTGGACTTGGGCTTCGAGGGTACTATTGAGAGTTTGTACCTGTTGATAGAGATGGTATTGAGCGATCGCCATCGCCATCTGTTGGGAAACTTCCTGAAATAACTTTTGGTCTTCCCGGCTCCAAGCTCGGCAGGTTCCCTGTTTTAGTTCCTGCCAAGCGGTAAAAGACTTTCGGGGATACTGCTGCTTGCGATCGGGGTCAAACTTCCCCGCCCAAAGAATTTCTGTATTCAACTCATTACGAAATATTGTTAGATACCCCAGAAAAGTCTCCCGATAAAACAAAGGAATACTGATTAAGCCTTGAATTTCCTTCGCCGCAAAAAATGGAGCGATTTCGGGATTGTGAATACTTTCGAGGGCAACTAGCTGGGGAGACTCTTCAAAGAGTTGCCGCCAGTGGGGGTTACTTTCTGCAAAGTCTTCTGGGGGTTGGACTCCCCAAGTATATAGTTGTGCAGTTTTTACTAAGTCTTGACTAGAGGTGTTGGCAGGATGAGAAGGATGCGAGTTATGAATTGCGATCGCACTTGCAGAGACCAAATAAAGTCTGCCGCCGATGCCTTGGAGAGCCTCCACAATTTTTGCTAAGGTAGTTTCGATCTGGAGTGTCGGGCTAGAGTGGAGAGTAGTAACAATTTTATTGATCAGATATTCATACTCTGCTTGACGGCAGCTCTGTTGGAAGAGATTGGATTGAGTAATGGCGATCACCAGTTGATCCACCACGGCTTGGAGAATCGGCAGGTTCTGGATTGCCATAGGTTGAGAGTCGCAGCTATGACACACCACCAGCCCCCAAAGACGCTCCCTCTTCTGCCCATCTTCTTCCCTTGCCAGACCTTCTGCTCCTAGGTTTTCTTGACCTTCTTGACCTCCCTGTACCTCCCTATACCTCCCTGTACCTCCTCTACCTTCTTTATCCCCTTTTTCCGCCCCGATCGCAATCGGCAGCACGATCGAAGTATTGACCCCCATCGCCAACATATACTGGGCGTGGCAAGGATCTACCGCCCGGTATTCAATTTCTGGTTCTGGATTGTCTGGGGTAGGTGGCGAGTCTGGGAGGGTTTCGGGAGTAGCTGAAATGCCAATTAAGCCAGAGGCAAGGTTCACCACCGATCGACGGCGATTTTGCAAATACATCTTTCGGATATGGGGGGGAATATCATCGGCGGGAAAGTGTAATCCCTGCAAGGAAGGCAACCGCTCTTCGACCACCGACTCCGCCACTACCTTCCCGGTCTCGTCCTCTGCAAATTGATAGATCATGACTCGATCGCTCTGCAAAAGCAAACGTAACTCAGTCACCGCCGTATCCAAAATTTCTTCGAGTTCTAAGGATTGACGAATTTTGCTGCTAATTCGATATATCAATCTATCTTCTGTAGGGAGGGGTTTAGTCATTTTAAATAGTCTCCATATTCATCAAGATATTCTTTGCACTATCTTGAGATATTTTTTGTGTGTAGATACTTCCCTATAAAACTAGAGAGTTATACATTTATGAAATGTCCAGCTAAAATTTAGAATTTGTCACTAATTATCAGATATGGCGATCCTAAATCATTTTCTAAATTAGATTGCTTCTGGTAGGTGATCTCATCGGCCGCAGGCGGGTGAAATCATTTAGGACTGCTATATTCAAGCTAGATACTTTCATTGTATATACTTTTTATCGTAGGTACATTAGCTTAGATACAAGCGAAGAGACAGAGAAAACGGAAAATTTCACAACAATAAGAGTTTAATTAGAGCTAAAGATTTCCTAATCTCCATAGCAGTCCTAAATAATTTCACCCGCCTTCGGTAGATAAAGTCACCTAATTGAAGCAATCTAATTTAGCAAATGATTTAGGATTGCTATACTACATAAACATTCTATAAATACTATGGATGAATTTGAGGACTATAACTGGGATTGGCAACTTCAACAATGGGGGCAACAGCTTGGTGAATGGTGGGAACTCCGCACCCAGCAGCTAACTAGAAACCTGCCAGACTTTTCCCTTGCGGACTGGCTGAAATATCTAGCCCTACCACCTTGGGTGTATCAACTGTTATTTTGGTTGTTGTTGGGTCTAGCTTTCCTTGCTCTTGGGCTGCTCTTGGGGCGTGTAGGGATGCCTTTTTTGAAAAATTATCTTCAGAAACTTCAAGATCGATCGAACTCCACTAAAAACCGCAGATCAAAACCCCTAGTCACAAAACTCCCTGTGAACCAATGGTTGAGGCGATCGCAGCAATTTCAAACCCAAGGGAACTACGCCGAAGCCTGTCGCTGTCTCTACTTTGCCCTGCTGCAACAACTAGACGATCGAGAAATTGTGCCCCAACAACTAAGCCGTACCGATCGAGAATACCAAGAACTCCTCGCCCCCCTCCCCCAAATTTCTCTCTACCAAATTCTGTTGCGTACCCATGAAGAATTATGCTTTAGTAGCCAGCCTATTTCCGCCGAAAGGTTTACCCAATGTCAACAAGCTCTGGAGGAGATTCTTAACCTATGACTAGAGCTATGACGAGAAAAAAATGGCTGATAGGAACGATCGCCCTCTTGGTATTGGGATTACTGCTACTATTCACCATTTTCATCAGCCCCCAGCAGCAACGCCTGCATGATGGCTCTACCTTTAGTCGGCAACCCAGTGGTTATGGGGCTTGGTATGCGTTTATGCAGGCGCAGGGAGTAGATATACAGCGCTGGCAAAAACCTGTGGAGGCTTTGACCACAGACCAACGGACAGGGCTGACCCTGCTGCAAGTTTATCCCCAGCCCATTGCAAATTTTGACCTAGAACCTGAAGAACGAGCTTGGTTAGCCTTGGGTAATAAATTGGTGATTTTGGGAGTTGCCCAGCCAGTGACCGAGGCAGAGTTTTTGACTACCCATCCTAGTGCGGCGGGCTTGGTGAAAATTCAATCTAGTCGGCGGCGCATCCCTAATCCCTTGATGGATCGAATTCGGGAAGTCATCCCAGATGCTCCATCGGCAGATCAACCCCAAGATCAAATATTGGGCGATCGCTACGGGTCAATTATTTGGCAGGAAGTCATTGACCAAGGACAAGTAATCTATGTGACTACACCTTATCTTGCAGCTAATGCCTACCAAAAAGCACCGGGAAATTTTCAGTTACTTGCCCAACTGGTGGATCCCTCCCATCGGATTTATGTAGATGAGTACCTCCACGGCTACCGCGATCGAGAGGAAATTGCCAAGTCTGGGGTAGAAGATTGGGTTAGCTATCTGGGGCAGACTCCGGTGTTTGTGGTTTTCTTGCAAGTTGGATTAATTTTCTTGGTGTTTCTGGTGGCGTATAATCAACGGTTTGGGCAAATTATTCCCTTGACAACGCCGAAAGTGAATAATAGTCAGGCGTATATGCAGGCGATCGCTGCGGTCCTCGAAAAGGCGGACTGTGCAGATTTTCTCGTGGAGACGATCGGCAAGGCAGAGCAGATCAAGCTCCAAAAATCCCTAGGTCTGGGCAGTAATCTGGTGGCTCCAGAACTTCTCCTCCAAATTTGGACAGAGCGCACGGGCAGACCCAAGGCTGAATTGGCAAAACTTCTCCAGCAGCAAGCCCTAGTCAGTAAAAATCAGCATAAATCTCTTAAGCCCCCCGCCCTACTTGCCCTCCTCGAAAAGTGGCGGCAGTTATCTTCAGGTGAGGATACAAATAATCTTAACCAGCGCCGATGAACAATCCTTAAACAGAATTTGATAGCCCTTGGAAAGACATCTTAGAAAATTACTTTGAGGAGTTTATCCATTTTTTCCTGCCCGTAGCTCATCCAGAAATCGACTGGGAGCGCCCTCCAGAATTTTTGGACAAGGAACTACAGCAAGTGGTGCGTGATGCCGAACTAGGCAGATGCTTGGCAGATAAGTTAGTGAAGATTTGGTGCAAAGATGGTGCAGAAACTTGGGTCTTGATTCATGGGTCAGTGCAGAGCCAATATGAGGCTGATTTTGCCGAGAGAATGTTTGTGTATCATTACCGCATTTTTGATAAATACCGACGCAGGGTAGTCAGTCTAGCGATCTTGGGAGATGAGCGCAGTAGCTGGAGACCAAACGAATTTGGCTATCAATTATGGGAGACGCAGATTGATTTTAATTTCAAAGTGGTGAAGCTATCGGATTATGGCGATCGCTGGCCAGAGTTGGAAACCAGCTCAAATCCTTTTGCTATAGTGGTGGTAGCTCATCTAAAGGCTCAAGAGACAAGGGGAAACCGTCTAGAGCGGAAAAGGTGGAAACTGGCTCTAGTGAGACGACTTTATGAGCAGAATTATTCCCGGACTGAGGTAATTAACTTATTTCATTTCATCGATTGGGTGATGAGTCTCCCGGAAGAGTTGGAGCAGGAGTTTTGGCAATCAGTACAACAATTAGAGGAGGAAAGGTGAAACTATGACCGCTACAGCCATTAAACTCATAACACTATCAGAATTTCTAGAACTAGCAGAGACAAAACCCGCTTCTGAATTTATTGATGGACAAATTATCCAGAAACCTATGCCCCAAGGAGAACATAGCCAACTTCAGATTGAACTCTGCGAAGTTGTAAATCAAATCGCTAAGCCTCAAAAAATCGCTAAAGCCTTTCCAGAATTGCGCTGTGTTTTTGGTGGTAGGGCGATCGTTCCAGATATAGCAGTATTTCGCTGGGAGCGCATTCCCCGGTTGGACTCAGGACGAATTGCTAATCGTTTTGAAATTTACCCCGATTGGGTAATTGAAATTCTTTCTCCCGATCAGAGATACAAACAAGTGTTAGGAAAACTATTACATTGCGCTAAATATGGCACAGAAATAGGGTGGTTAATTGATACTGAAGACGAGAATATTTTAGTTGTAGATAGCGATTGCCGGGTGATGGAACTACAAGATAGCGATCGCTTACCTGTCCTCAGTGGGGTTAATTTAGAGCTAACAGTTCAGCAAGTATTTCGCTTGTTGAGTTTATAATTCATCAGTCCCAACAATGATAGGTTACGCTGGCACTAACAAGTTCTACAAGTCTAATTTTTACGGAATATTCTAGATTTCCTTGTGGTCTTATACTAAGTGAATTTACTGGGTAAGTGATTTTAGGGGGTATGGGGATGGCAAGGCGCTGGTTGAATTTCGTGGGGGTGACTCCTTTATTGTTGGGGATGGTGGTGGCTGTGCCGCAGATGTTAGTGCCTCCCTTGGTATTGGCTCAAACTAGCCAGAATAGCCAACAAACTGAGGCTCAAAGGTTATACGAGGAAGGAGAACAACTCCGGCGGCAAGGGACTAGAGAATCTTTACAGCAGGCTTTAGAAAAATATCAGCGGGCTTTACCTTTATTTCGGGCAAATGGCGATCGGAATGGGGAAGCGGATAATCTTGATAGTATGGGCAGAGTATACAACAGCCTTGAGCAACCACAACAAGCCCTTGATTACTTCCAGCAAGCCTTACCAATTTGGAGAGAATTAGGAAACCGCAAGGGAGAAGCTCTTACCCTGATAGGTATTGGAGATGTTTACAGCATAGGGCAACCACAGGAGGCATTAAATTTCTATCAACAAGCCTTACCAATTTGGAGGGAAGTAGGAAATCGCAGGGGAGAAGCAATTACTTTAAGTAATATTGGGATTGTCTATAGAAAGTTAGGACAATCACAACAGGCATTAAATTTCTATCAACAAGCCTTACCAATTCTGAGAGAAGTAGGCGATCGCTCTGGGGAAGCAAGCACTCTAAGTAATCTTGGGGCTGAGTATAGCAAGATAGGACAACCCAAAGAGGCATTGAATTTCTATCAACAAGCTTTACAAATTTATAGGGAAGTAGGCGATCGAACCAGAGAAGCTGCAACTCTGACTAACATCGGGAGTTTGTTCAGCACTATAGGGCAACCACAACAGGCACTGAATTCCTATCAACAAGCTTTACAAATTTATAGGGAAGTAGGCGATCGCTCTGGCGAAGCAAATACCTTGAATTACACCGGGTTAGTTTACAGAAACATAGGACAACCACAACAGGCCTTGAATTTCTATCAACAAGCCTTACCAATTAGAAGAGAAATAGGCGATCGAACTGGTGAAGCAAATACCCTCACTAACATCGGGCTTGTGTACAGCAACATAGGACAACCACAACAGGCATTAAATTTCTATCAACAATCTTTGCCCATTAGCAGGGAAGTAGGTGATCGCACTAGCGAAGCAAATACGCTGAGTAACATCGGATCTGTATATAACGATATAGGACAACCACAACTTGCTTTGAGTTTCTATCTGCAAGCCTTACCAATTAGCAGGGAAGTAGGTGATCGGCATGTTGAAGCTGTGACCATTATAAACATTGGATCTGTGTACGATAGTACAGGGCAACCACAACAAGCATTGAATTTCTATCAACAAGCCTTGCCAATTTATAGGGAAGTAGGTTATAGCGCTGGAGAAGCTGTTACTTTGAGTGGCATCGGGGG
>JAAUUE010000105.1 GCA_012031635.1 Coleofasciculaceae cyanobacterium SM2_1_6
CCCCCAGCCCTTGGGATACCCTCTATCGTTAACCTTGTGGAGCAGAAAAAATTGCTGTAGCGATCGTCAATCAAGCGGGGTTAATTTCCCCAAAAAAATCTGGGGATGGTTATGTGGATAGGTTTCGCGATCGCTTGATGATCCCGATTACGGATATTCAAGGGCGGGTGATTGGTTTTGGGGGTAGGACTCTGGGGGATGAACAGCCAAAGTATCTCAATTCTCCTGATACGGAGCTATTCAATAAGGGAAAAACTTTATTTGCCCTGAATTTTGCCAAGGCGGGGATTACGAAGCAGGATCAGGCGGTGGTGGTGGAGGGATATTTTGATGCGATCGCTCTCCATGCCGCCGGAATTAATCAAGCCGTTGCCTCTCTGGGTACAGCTCTTACCGGAGATCAAGTAAAGTCCCTATTGCGCTACACCGAATCGAAGCAAATCATTCTTAATTTTGATGCCGACAAAGCCGGGGTTAATGCCGCAAGTCGGGCAATTAGTTCCATCTTTCCTCTAGTCTACGGTGGGCAGGTGGGATTGCGGGTGGTGACTCTCCCCGATGGCAAGGATGCCGATGAATTTCTCTTGCATAATCCCGTCGCTAAGTATCAAGAATTGCTCACCAATGCGCCCCTCTGGATTGATTGGCAGTTACAGCAATTGGTAGTCGGGGCTGACCTCAAGCAAGCGGATCAATTCCAGCAAGTTAATAATGAAATGGTGAAAATCCTCAAGGAAATCACCGACAATAATTTACGGACTTCCTACCTCCAACAGTGTGCAACCCTCCTGAGTCAAGGGGATGGTAAATTATTTCCTTTGCTCTTAGAAAATCTGATCACTAGCCTAGGTGGTAATTGGCAACGGGGAACTACTCCACCCCAGACGAAAAATACTTCCAAAAATACTTCCCAGTATAGCCAACAAACTCAGCAAGATTCCTCGAAAACTTCTCTTGTCAGTAACTCTAGCGATCGCAGCCTGCTGGAAAAATCCGAAACTTTGTTGATGCGGCTCTATCTCCATTGCCCAGAGTATCGAGAGGTGATTATTACAGTTTTAGAGGAACGCAATTTAGTTTTTACGATCGCTGAGTATCGGTTTCTGTGGCAGCAAATTGTGGCGATCGAACCCACCTTATCTAGGCAACAACCAGACTTAATTGCCAGAATCCAAGATGAATACTTACAATTTCCAGAAAAACTCAACCAAATCTCCCATCTTTTCCATCTAGATGAATACACCGAAAATCAAATCAGTGTTGCCCCAGAATTAATTAATGCTGCCGTAGCTTGTATGGAGCGGGTCATCTGCGAAAAATGTTATCGCTACTATTTAGACCTATGGCAGAAGACTGACTTTAAGATCGATCGTCCCCTGATGGAAAAGTACTGGCTAGAGCTAAACAAATCCAAGGAAAGAATCAAAGCCCTCGATCGAGAATTACAGTTTCTATATTTCTATCGCTAGGCTCTTCGGCTGTCCGGTTAGTTTTCGCCCGATACTAATCACCAATGATTTCTGGTTGCATCAGTTCATCCGACATTTCAATAATTGCCCGCATTACTGGCTTCATCATCGGGTCATCAATGTCGCTATCTTCATAACGGCGGCGCTTGGCTCGGTTGGCAACTTGGACGGTGATTTTGTAGCGATTGGAGGCATTACTAACCAAATCTTCGGCTCTGTACATCACATCCATCGAGTCGAAATGATAACGCTTGTGCAACATAATAATTTTCCTGTAGCTGATTAGCACTAATTATAAAGCTATATCTAAGCTAACTTTTAACTTTTAACTTTTAGCTTTTGACTTTTAACTTAAGCCTAATCATCTTAGCTCATTAACTCGAACCTGTTAACCTTGCCTATTAATTTCCCTCGCAGTCGAGCCAGCCAAAGTGGGGGGAATAGCGATCGCCATCGGCAGCACCCGCCCGACCATGAATAAAGCTAGAGCCAGCCAGAGGAGATGGGGATTTTGGGACTGCCAAGCCCAGAAAGCTACGGGAGCAAAGCCCCCTAGGGAAGCGATGAGAGCCGATCGCAACAATACCTTTCCGGCAGTTAAGCCAATGAAATAGCCATCCAGCATATAGGCAAGACTACCAAAACTGAGAATTGGCAAGAGCCACAGGACATAGTTGGGAATTTGTTGCAAAACTTCTTGGTGTTTGGTTAACAGGCTAAAAATCGGCATTGGGAAGGCAATAACTGGGAGGGCGATCGCCAATCCCCAAGCCAAGCTCAACCCTCCAGCTACCCAAATTAAGCGCAGTAGTTCTGGTTGCTGTTGATTTATGGTTCCCGGATTGAGGTCGACTTGATGGATATTAACAGGACTGATTTCTGGTGAGTTTATTTCTGCCTGATGTGTCTGTCCATAGAAAGTCCCAGCAAAACTTTCTGTCGCAAAGGCAATCCCATCGATGACGTAGGCTGAGAGATTGATAATCTGCAAAATTAAAGCATTAGTAGCAAGGACGATCGTCCCCATCCCGGCTCCCAAGTTGGTAAATACCGCAAAACTAGACACCATTAACAAGGTACGCACCAAGATATCCCGATTCAAACTCACAGTTGCTTTGAACGCCTCAGCTTCCCATAGCTGCGAGAATCTGGGGAAATTTATAGGAGATATAATCCCGGAAGCAGACTTGGACTCCAAGGCAATTAATCCTAACCCTGCCCCCGTCATCAGGTACTGACTCATAGCCGTGGCTGCCCCGGCTCCAGCACTTTCCCAACCGAACTTGTTGATAAAAAAATAATCCAAAATAATATTGGCAAGATTCCCCACTACTGATAGTAAAAATACCTGCCGTCCCTGCGATCGACCCAGAAACCAACCCAGCAAGACAAAGTTTAATAGCGTGGCTGGTGCGCCCCAGATCAGAGCGTTGTAATACATCTGCCCCGACAGTTTCACCGCCGCCGTCGCACTCAATAAGCTAAAGCCTAATTCTCTTAGGGGATATTGCAGCATCAAAATTCCTGCCCCCAAGCCCAGAGCCAACAGGGAGTTGCGTAAACCCACCAGTAAAACTTCCCTAGGATCACCCCTACCCACTGCCTGCGCCGTCAGCCCCGTCGTCCCCATGCGGAGAAACCCAAAAGTCCAGTAGATATAGTTAAATAGCACCGTAGCGATCGCAACCCCCGCCAAATGCCGGATCTCTGCCAAATGCCCCAAAAAAGCAACATCTACCAACCCTGCCAAGGGAACCATGAGATTAGCTAACACGTTCACAGCACTAAGTTGCAGAAACCGAGGAACGAAAATATATTTTCCAGTTAGAGCCGCCATAGTTTATTTAGTTTTAACTTAGCTAGGCAAATCTCCAAATTGACTCCGATAGCGATCGAGCAGCACCTCTAACTCCAAGGCACTCTGTCTAGCCTCTTCAGCCTGTTGCTGTGCAGCCTCAACCCGTCGTTGTTCCAAAGCAACCTGCCGTTGGGCTTCCTGTCTGGCTAGTGTTTCTGCTTGCAGAGCTTGGGATAATTCATCAGGAATCAACAGTTTTGCTTCATTGTCAAGACGATAGAAAGTTAGTAAGTTACCTTCGGGAACTAGTTTCAGTTGTAGAGTTTCACTGCGATCACCTCTAATTTTGCGGTAAAAACCTTCTTCTTGGAGACGATAACCTATCAATTGCTCTGGAACCCACTCCCTTCTGGGATCAAATAGCCAATATTCCTCTACACCCAACTGTTCGTAAAGACTCTTTTTAAATAGGTAATCGTTGTCTTTATTTCCCTGAGAGGTCATCTCAATAATTATTTTGGGGACTTGTTTTTCTTCCCAAATCTTGTAGTTACTTCTGATCCCCGGTTCCACATCAAAAATCACCATAATATCTGGGGCAACTCTGGCACTAGGTCGCCCTTCCACATAATAAAGAAATTGATTAGAACATACTACTGCCTGCCGTCCAGCTAGGTATTGCGTCAGGACAGTGAAAGTATTCACAATTGCTAAAAGATGTTCAGGACTCTCTGCCAAGGGTTCATCGTCCTCACTAGGGTAGAATACTTCAGTTTCCGGGGAAATTTTTAGGTTAGTAACCATTTTTTCAATCCTGTGCAATGGTCAAATAGATAATATTCCAATTATGGCAAAGGTTATAGTAAATTATCCATCAACGTCATGAGTTCGATCGCTCCTTAAGATAAAATCTTTAATTCTTAATGCTCATCCAACTGTTTCGGCTAAAATACAAAATGATACACAAGAGGCGATTTTTATGAATGGATCAGAAATTTTACAATCAGTTCAGTTTGTTAGAGCCAAAGGCAAGCGGTTTGCAGTGATCGACGCTGAAGAATGGGAAATTTTGATTGAATGGATTGAAACTCTTGAGGATATACAAGTTCTGCGCCAAGCCTCTTCTGAGTTGATGACAGTAGATGGAGATCGTAAACGGGCTGGCTGGTTGGAGTGGGAGACAGTTGCCAGAGAAATATAGTGACTCAGTATACCATCTATATTCGACCGTCAGCCCTCATTGAAATCAAAGCTTTGCCGGGAAATATCAAGCAAAGGGTTAAACGTGCGATCGACTATCTTGCCAATGAACCGTATCCTTCCAATAGCAAAGCTCTTAATATACAGGACTTTAATGCGTGGCGTTTACGGTTAGACAGATGGAGAATCCTTTACACTGTAACAGAAAATCATCAAATAGTAGACATATTGGCTGTACGCAAACGTCCTCCTTACGATTACAAAGACTTAGAGCAGCTTTTAAGTAATAGTGAGCGTGAGTAGCCGCAGACTACATTAGTTATAGTAAATTATCCATCAATGCCATGAGGTCGATCGCTCCCCTAGATAGCATAGATAAACTATCTAAGCCCTGCTGCTCATCCAACTCCAATTGATGATCTAATAATCCCTTGAGGGCAATTAACTTAAAACTACTTTCTACGCCAGCACTTGCGATCGCCTCGGCGGCTGGCAGGTAGCCAATATCCCCCAAATTTCGCAGCACAATTCGCCGGAGTTTAATATCATCATCTAACAAACTATCGATCAGGAATTTTCCATAAGTATCATCCCCCGTAATCTGGTACATCGTCCGCGCTGCTGCGTACCGAATTTTGGGTAAGGGATGGTCTAAAAATGGTTGAATTAATTCCCTAGCTTGCACAGCCTGTAAATTTCCCAACGCCGCCATCACTGCTTCGTAGGGTTCAGCAAGGTGAGGTCGTCCCGGTGTTTGCACTGCTTTGGCAACTCCTCCAGTTAACAACTGCATCAAAGCGGGGATACTGGCTCGATCGCTGAGTTGTCCTAGGGCTTCGGCAGCACATTCTCGCACATAGAAATCACTACATTCTAGACAGGTAACCAAACCCGGTACGGCTCTGGGATCGCCCATTTTCCCTAAGGCTCTGGCTGCGTTCCGCCGGAGGGGATAACCACCTAGCTCGGTGCGATCGGCTTCATCGGTCAAACACTCAATCAAAACTTCTACTGCCTCCGGGCTATGGACACGAAACTTGCCCAACCACCATGCAGCATAATAACGGAGACTCGTATCTGGGTGGCGGAGATTGGCGATCGCCCCTTCCACCGTCAGCTGTTGAGTCTCCTGTGCTAATTCCTGTTCTGGCTCTAACATTCCAGATTTCACTAATTTAATTGACTACTCAGCTTCGTCTGGGGTCAGGGGAGTAATGCTCACAATTTTTCCTCCCTGCCGCAAAATTCGCTGCATTTCTTCATTCATTCGGCTGTAGGGAACTGTGACAAAGGTGCTACCGCTACTGCGAATATTGTACTTATTCATATCATTCACTCGGCTTTGTTTTAAGCCCACCACTTCATAACGAAAAGTGCGGCTAGCAGCAGATTCTAATCCTCCAGTCCCGATCGTAGTTTGCCCAAACATTAATGTTCTCCTAGAAAGTTTTAGTGAAAGTTTTGATAATTACTCAATATTTATCAATTAGGACTTACGCAAAAAGATATCCCAACCCCATTCTTAAGAGAGCTTTCATGGTGGTTCCCCCTCTTTTTTAAGGGGGGCTAGGGGGGATAGTCCAAGGTGTAAGCTAAGGTGTAAGCTATCCATCAGTATTAAGTGCGTAAGTCCTGTCAATAAGGAGAGCAGGTTTTACTTTAACTATTACTTGAAGTGATCCAAGATTTTTAGCTAAATTTATCCCTGCTCTTCATATCTAAAGCAGATACTCAAACTAGAATTAGCCTAATCTCGGTCTAGGCTGGGTTGATGCTGACAATCTTGCCACCAGCTTTGCTGATTTGTTGCATTTTAGCGATTAGGCGCTCGTAGGGTACGAGAAACACGGTGCTACTCCGGCGGATATTTGGATAACCGGGTTGTTGAGAGCTAGCTCTAAGAGCAGTAACTTCAATGCGGAAGATACGATCGCTTTCACCCACAGCATTCCCCATGGTCAAGCGAGGAGCCACATCATTAGAAGCCTGAAATACCCAATTGCCCGTACTTCCAGACGGAGGCACGATCGTGGAAACTGAGTTTCTGCCCAACTCCCGTGCTAAACGAGAACCAGAACCTCTAACTTGGGCGTTGTCACTGTTGGCATAACCCCGGTAGAGTTGGAACATCCGGTTAAAGCCCGCAGTTTTCTGACCGGGTTGAAAGTCAAAGCCCCGGTAGTAGGGAACTACGCTATCTCCAAAGGCTGATTGATACTCTACAGAATCAATATAGGAATCAATTTCTGCATCATAACCTTGGTTTTGATAGAGGTCTAGGTGAAATACCACTTCCGACTCATCGTAGGGAGCGCGACCCAAAAGATGTTTGTAGTTGAGTTCGATCGTCCGAGTTTGAAAATTGTTGTAAAAAAATTTGTTTTTGTATAGCTCCGACTTTGCCACACAGCGGACAAATTCCCGGACACTGATGTTGCCATCACGCAAAAGTGATTCGGCACTGACTAGGCGCTCAGATTTCATGAGATAGTCATTGCCCAAGACGTGCCGATATACTGCCCGGATTACCGTTTCTACATCTTCCCTACTGTAGTTAGGACGTAATTCCACGGGGGCAGCATTACTAAAAGCCGAAGTTCCTAATCTGGATGCTGCTGTTGTAATTGCCATCTTCCTTTCTCCTAAAACTCGCCATTATTATCTATGTTTCTAAATCATTTGGATAAAACAAGGCCCGGAAAGGTAAACAGCACTAGTTAGAGATGTTAAAAATCCAAAAAAAATGAATTTTCCCTAACCAACGTAGCCTACTTTTCCGGGCAGAAAGCCAATTAGCTTAGAGCATTGATGGCATAGTCGAGGTAGGTGTTAGCTTCGTTAGCAGCTTGACCAGAGAGACCATGGTTAGCTTTGATGTACTTTAGAGCTTCTACATACCAGCTAGGAGACAAGTCAAAAGCCCGGTTGATTTCATCCAAACCAGCAATCAGGAACTCATCCAAAGGACCGGTACCACCAGCTACGAGGGAGTAGGTAACAATTCTCAGGTAGTGACCGATATCCCGGGAGCATTTGGATTTGCCGCGGGAATCAGCAGCAAAGTTTGGTCCAGTGGTTTGGGTGGTGTAAGGGAATTTTTGGTATACAGCTTGAGCTGCACCATCAATTAGTTTCTGAGCATTGTTAGTTAGGCTCCGAGCAGCTTCCATGCTGGCAATAGCCCGATCGAAACGACCATTTACAGCTTGTAGTTCGGTGTTGCCTAAGAAACGTCCTTGGGTATCAGCAGCGGCGATCGCTTCAGTGATAGGGGTTTTCATGATCTAATCTGTCTCCTTAAAGTAATATTTTTCAAGTTTTGCTTACAGCAATTTATTGAGATTGCAGTACCTAGTGACTGCCTTAGAGTGGCTTTAGATTTCTGCTCTATAAAAAAAGAGTTTATTAACCTACAGCAGCAGCAGCCCGATCGAAGTAACCAGCAAGCTCAGACATGAGTTGGCTGCAATCACCGGGGGTAATGCCAGCAGGATCGTTAGCAATAGCAATGGCAGCATCCTTCATTTTTTGTACGCCTACAGCTACGGAAGAACCGGGAGTTCCCAGAGCTTGGTAGGTTTCACGCAAGCCGTTCAAGCAACGGTCATCAAGAACACTAGCATCGCCAGCGATCGCTGCGTAGGTGACATAGCGGAGGATGATTTCCATATCCCGTAAGCAAGCAGCCATCCGACGGTTGGTGTAAGCATTACCACCGGGAGCAATCAAGTTGGGTTGTTCTTCAAACAAAGCACGGGCAGCGTTGGTGACAATGGTGGAAGCGTTGCTGGTGATCCGGTTGACGGCATCTAAGCGCTTGTTACCTTCTTTAACCATGGCACTTAGAGCATCTAGCTGAGCAGAGCTAAGGAATTCTCCTTTAGCATCAGCTTGAGAAACCACTTTGGCGAATGCGTCTAACATGAATTAATCTCCTGTGAGTTGATGTAATTATTTTGATCAAAAAAACAGCTTAGTTTTGTGGGGTAGTTCTCCTGAGTAGATACTTCTAATAAGTTAATTAATAATTTTTTCTTAATTAGAGCTTTATTAGGGCAGATTCTACAAGTAAAACTATTGGATCACGTTAGTCAACAAAAGCTCAGCTAAAGTTAGTCCCGCCGGAGCTTTCTCCCTGTTTCTTCACCAACAAATTAGCCTCATCATTACGCCTGTAAGACTAGCATGGTTAAATTAGTGATTATGAGAAAAAATTTTTTATTGAGAGAAAGACTAATCAGAAAAAACGTTGACTTGTTTAACTTTTGTTTGTGATTTATTCCCTACAGGATAATTTATACAATGCTGGGTCAGTTTTTTTCCTTAAGATTTGTTAAGTTTCTCCAACATTTTTCCACCGAAGCCGGAGATCTTCACAGGGCAAGTCAAAGAGCGATCCTTAACTTAGGAAAATCTGCCGGATTTTGTAAACTAATGTTAAACAGAGTAAATCTTGATGATTCCGAACATTTTATCTTCATAAATATTAGAAGAATTCTTCCAATTTTGATAAGTATTTATAACTAGCAAATCCTTTGATAACTCTTGTTGACTTTTAATGACCTTTGATAGTTTTCAAATGTTTTCTAGGTAATCTTTTGGTGATCTTCAGGTTAATCAGAAGTAAAGAGGTAAAAAACTTCGATCGAGAGTCCCTGATATAATCGAGAAATAATCTCAAACTTAACGCAAACTTAATGCAAATAATTTTGGCAATAAATCTGGGTAGTTTCCCTCCGAGCTACTGCCCATGATTTTTGATAATTTCCTAATTTCTGATAAGGCCTAAAGGGGGTACAACTATAGAAACTATCTTTGGTAACTTACAAGGGCTGAAATCCAGTCAGCTAAAGCAGATCCAGAAACTATACCAACAAAGACTGCCCGGCGATCGTCTCACCACCCCAGAGTTTGCCCAGCGTTTGGCAGCCATTAGTAGCGAGATCAAGCAGCCTCTATGCGCCTACATTAATCGTCGGGGACAGGTCATCCGGGTAGGAGTTGGCACCGTGAATCAAACCAAAATCCCGCCCCAAGAACTGCCCCGCTACGGAGCCGAGCGTCTATCGGGGATTCGCTGCCTCAGCACTCAAATCAAGCAGGAAACTCCCAAGGAATCGACCCTGACTGCTATGGCAAGCCAACGCCTTGATGCGCTGGTGATGATCAATATCAATGAATCTGGGTTTGAGCGTCGGGGTGGAGGGGTAACGGGCTACGTCAAAGCAGTTTATCTTGCCCACTTGATGCCGACTCCCGGACTAGAATTAGAAAAAAATCCGCCGGGAACTGAGGGAATTTTGCCTTTTTCTTGGTATCTTTCGGAGCCAATGACCCTAGAAGCCCTAGCAAATCAAGATTTTGAAGAGCTAGTTGATAACCTAGAGGCGGAATTTAGTCGAGAATTTGTCGCTCAGGAGGTGGATAGTCGGCTCGATCGAGTCTTAGTAGTGGGTTTAATGACCGATGGCTCCACTCTCCAAGCGTTTGAGGATAGTCTGGCCGAAATTACTCGTCTAGTTGATACCGCCGGGGGTATAGTTTTGCAGATAGTCCGGCAAAAACGCAGCCGCCCCCATCCCCAAACCGTAGTCGGCGAAGGCAAAGTAGCCGAAATTGCCCTCACAGCCCAGACCCTAGGAGCAAATTTATTAGTTTTTAATTTAGATTTATCCCCCGGTCAGGTACGCAACCTAGAACAACAGGTAGGGATTCGGGTAGTCGATCGCACCGAAGTTATCCTCGATATTTTTGCTCAGCGCGCCCAGTCCCGAGCCGGAAAACTCCAAGTAGAACTGGCCCAACTTGCCTACATGCTGCCCCGTCTCACCGGCAGAGGACAAGCCATGTCTCGCCTGGGGGGAGGAATTGGCACCCGTGGACCGGGGGAAACTAAGCTAGAAACAGAACGAAGGGCGATCTCTGCTCGCATTGCTCGACTCCAAAAAGAAGTAGACCAACTGCAATCCCATCGATCGCGCCTCCGCCAACGCCGCCAACACCAAGAAGTCCCCACGATCGCCCTCGTTGGCTATACCAATGCCGGGAAATCCACTCTCCTCAACACTCTGACGAATGCTGAGGTGTACACCGCCGATCAACTTTTTGCCACCCTCGACCCCACCACCCGGAGACTAGTCATCCCAGATCCCCTAACGGAAGCACCCCAAGAAATTCTGGTGACAGATACCGTAGGTTTTATTCACCAACTCCCCCCCGCCCTAGTTAATTCTTTCCGGGCAACCCTAGAAGAAGTCACCGAGGCAGATGGCTTAATTCATTTGGTTGATCTTTCCCATCCCGCTTGGCAGAGTCACATTCGATCGGTCATGAAAATCCTTTCAGAAATGCCTACAGCACCGGGGCCAATCCTGTTGGTATTTAACAAAATCGATCAAGTCAGTGCTGAACATCTCTTAGTTGCAAGGGAAGAGTTTCCCCAAGCCTTCTACATTTCTGCCAGTCAGCGCCTGGGCTTAGAAACCCTCCGCCAAAAATTAGGGCAACTAGTTCACTACGCCATTAACTAAATTTAATTAAATTCTCGTACTCAAATTTTCAAATTTATTAGCTCCAACCCCTAGCTCAAACCTATGGCTCAAAAAGCCGATGTCGGCGGCAAAAGATTAATTAGTCTGGCTCCAGATGCTTGGCTACAGTGGGCAACTGGTTTATCTGGGATTACTTCTGTGGAGTTTCTTTCGGCAGATTTCCAGTGGATTAGCCGAGAGGGTGATGTCCTCCAAAAAGCCTTGGTTCCTAACTATGGAGAATTTCTTGTACTAACCGAATTACAGCTAAGGTTCGACAGACACATGCCCCGGCGAATGCGGGTGTATGCAGCCCTTGCTGAAGAACGCTACGGACTCCTGACCTATCCCGTTCTGGTCAATGTCCTGCCACCCCCCAGGAATGCCTCCCCTCCCAGTACCTACCAGTCAGAAATATTCGGACTACAGGCAAGACAAGATTACCGAGTCATCAATCTCTGGGAAACAGATGCGGAGCTAGTGCTTCAGCAGCCTTTACCAACTTTGTTGCCCTTTGTACCGATTTTGCAGGGCGGGGGGCAACCAGTCAAACTAGCAAGAGCAGTACAATTACTCCGCAATCAAGACCAACTGAGGGACTTAGAACCCTTATTGGCATTCTTTGCTGGTTTTGTGCTAGAAACACAGGTAATTCAAGAAATTATGAGGTGGGATATGGAAATACTCAGAGAGTCGCCTTGGTACAATCAATTAATTGAAGAAGGCTTACAACAGGGCTTACAACAAGGCCTACAGCAGGGCTTACAACAAGGTGAACTGGCGATTATCAAGCGGCAACTAGAAAAACTCATAGGTACAATCAGCCCAGAAAATAAGCGGCGGCTAGAACGACTATCTGCGAAACAGTTGGAAGAATTAGGCGATCGCCTTTTGGATTTTAGAAGCCTCAGTGATTTGGAGTCTTGGTTGAATCAGCAATCGATCCCCAACTAGCCTATAAACTAACCTATAGTTATGAATTTATGAATTCCCGTAGTTGTTGAGCAGTTATTAACTTGAGTAACTATTAAACAATCTGAGAATGAACTGAGCAGCACAAATTAAATTTTAGAAAATTTTCTAATATCTGCTGATGAAGCACACCTCTTCTAGTAAGATATTGGCAACCGCCTAATTTATTTTTTATGACTTGAGGACTAGTTCAAAGTTAGTAAGGTCAACTAGGTGGTTAAAACAATAGAGACCTAAGTGTGGTGTGGTGTGGAACTGAAATCTTTCTCTCCGTCATTTTTTCCCTTGACTGGAAAAAAATTACTACGGTCAGTGACGGTGGCGATCGCCCTAGTGGCTCTTCTCCTCGATACTATTTCCGGTAGAGCTTTGAACCTATCGATGCTGCTGCCCATTATAGCTTGTACTGCCATTACTGGCTTCCTCGGTTATGGGGTGATTCCCTTGCTCCAAAAATTAAAAGCTGGACAGATAATTCGGGAGGATGGTCCCCAGTCCCATCATCAGAAAGCTGGAACCCCGACCATGGGTGGGATATTTTTTGTGCCGGTGGCTTTGGGAATTAGTTGTCTGTGGGCTGGTTTGAATCTGGGCTTGGCAAGTTTCCAGTCATTGCTGCCAGTAGTATTAGTTACCCTAAGCTATGGGGCGATCGGCTGGATAGACGATTGGCAAATTTGCGCAAAATCAAACAAAGGTATTTCGCCCAAAATGAAACTAGGGCTACAAATTGCCTGTGCGGTAGTTTTTGCCTCTGGTTAGCCGGGCATCAACCTCCGGGGCTGACAGATATCCAGTTACCTTTGGGAATTGTCTTATCTCTGG
>JAAUUE010000106.1 GCA_012031635.1 Coleofasciculaceae cyanobacterium SM2_1_6
GAAAACTGTCCAGAATATTGAAAAGCTGCAAGCGGATTTAGTTGTTGCCGAGCGCCAGCGCCGGGGAGGTGTTGTCTCTGTTCAGCACGGAGCGAAATCTGGAAACTCTATTGCTGGATATCAATAACTCCGTTAGGGAGCGCCGGGGCGAACTCACAAAATTTCAGCCCGTGATACCTGCGGCTGCCACCGCCCAAACGGCTCAACAACAGGCAACAACGGCTAGTGATCCTTTCCAAAGACAAATCTTTGATATTTCCCTAGACGGAAATTTTGATCAAATGCAAACGATTTTGCGGACGATCGAAAGATTGCAAATCCTGACAGTGGTGCGGGAATTTAATACAAAGGTGACTGAGGCTCCCAAGATTATTATTAATCAAGGGCAAGCCACAACTTCTGGAGCGCCAACTTTGACAACTTCATTTAAACTAGAAGCAATTATTCCGAAAGAGGCTCCCCCGACTCCGGTGGCAAGCCCTAGCCCATCCCCCAGTCCATAACCTAAAACCCAAGATTAGACTACTAATTTAGTCTAAGAATTTAGTCTAAAAATTTTGGTCTAAGAATTTAACCTATAAACTCAGACTCTGGGGGGTAGGTATTTTTAATAATTTAATCTTCTATTGTGGGTAAATTTAGCGATCGAGCCTACCCCAAAATCAACACCCAAAATCAACACAATTAACCGAAAATAACTTATTGAGCTAACTTGAGGAGTGAGGAAACTACCGTGAAACATCAGACGACTAACTTGGGAATTCTGGGCGGGGCTGTCATCGCCCTTGTGTCCTCTCAGTATGCGATCGCAGCAGATACGCAAATTACCAATGTCCGCCTTAATCAAACCGCCGACGGAGTACAGGTAGTTCTCCAGACTGCTAATGGACAGGAAAGCGCCCAGATTGTCACAGGCAGCAATGGCAATGCCCTAATTGCTGATATTAACAATGCCAGATTAGCCCTGCCCGGCGGTAATAGCTTTCAGCAAAACAATCCGTTTACCGGCATTCAGTCTATTTCTGTTACTCAAAATACCCCCAATTCAGTCCGTCTGATTGTCAATGGCTCCGGTAGTATCCCCAGTGGGGAAATCCTCCGCACCGATGGCTCCGCCATTGGTTTTAACTTCAGCCCCACAGTGGCAAATGCCCCAGTCCAGAGCAGCGAAGTCCTCAATGCCGGGACAAATCCTCTACCCAATTTCACTACCCTAGGCTTACCTCCGGGCAATGGTAGTCAAACGGTAGCTAGCCCCACGGTGCAAGTTCCGCCCCTTGGGAACAATTCTAATTTGCACGCCTGTGGTTGGACAAGTCCCTTCTTCCACTCCTCTCAGTGGCGGCAACTTAGGCGGTAATGTCGGCGGCGATCCTAGTAGTAATGTCCTGCTAGCCCAAAATCCCCAACAGCCCCAGCCCCTCGTCCCCAATCCCCAGATTATTATCACCAATCCGCCCAATGCCTTGGGAACCCTCCAGCCCGTAGCTCCGGCTCCACCTTTTCTCCCCGGCGCTGTGCCACCACCTCTAGGAGACATTGCCACCTCGACGGTGGATTCTTCAGCGAGCTTTGTAGACCTAGGGACAGCTACTCGGATTCCCCGATTGGTATTGCGGGATGCTCCGGTGCGGGAAGTTTTAGGCTTGTTAGCCCGGACTGCAAATTTAAATCTAGCTTTTGTCGAAAGTGCAACTAATCCGGGGGCGGCTCCCGGAGCAGCTCCGACCCCAGCAGCAGGGGCAGCAGGGCGGGTAATTAATTTAGAAGTCCAAGATGAACCGATCCAAAATGTGTTTAACACGGTGTTGCAGATTTCTGGGCTGGAAGCAAATCGAGTCGGGCGGACGGTGTTTGTCGGTCCTCGGTTGCCCGATGGCGCAAGAAATATTATTACCCGGAGTTTCCGGTTAAACCAAGTGAATGCCACGGCAGCAGCGAACTTTTTGACCACTCAGGGGGCAGAGACTCAGATTCCCTTTGAGCAAGTGCAGATTCAAACGGTGGGAACAGGAGCCGCCGCGCGGACAGTGGAAACCAGAACCCCAACTATTTTGGCTCTCCGGGCGACGGAAGGTTTTGGACCCTTGTTGCTGCGGGGTGTGTCGGTGAGTGCAGACGATCGACTCAACTCCATCACCGTAGTTGGGGATCCCCGCAAGGTAGAAATTGCTTCTAGTTTCCTGACTCAGCTAGACCTGCGCCGTCGTCAAGTAGCGGTAAACGTGAAAATTGTAGACATCAACCTCCTTGGCAGCGATGCTTTTAGAACTAGCTTCTCCTTTGGCGCTGGAGATGGTTTCTTCGTCAACGATGGTGGAGCAGCTTCCCTCAACTTTGGCGGTAATCGACCAGCTACTAGAGCAGAAGCAACCAATAGTTTGGTCACTCCGCCGGTAATTACCAATCCTTTTGCTACTTCTGAAACCTTTTTCGATCCTAATAGAAATATCACTATTCCGGGAATTGGTTCTGGTAGATTGGTAATTCAAGATGGACAAATCCTTGAAAATACTACTGGAACTGATGCTCGTATATTTGCTCCTATAGCTGGGGTTACTCGTGATCCTTTCCAAGCTGGAATTACTGATTTTACTCTTGGTACACCTACTACTATTACAGGAACTAGCGGAACTCCTGGAACTGGGACAGTTGCTGGGACTCCGGGAACTACTACAGTAACTCCGGGTACTCCAGCGACTATTACTGCTGCCCTACCTTCTTTGTTTCAGTTTCCCCGCCGCTTGTTGAGTGCTTTACAGGCGCAGATTACTAGTGGGAATGCGAAGATTTTGGCGGATCCTACCTTGGTGGTGCAGGAAGGACAGACGGCAAGGGTGAATTTAACTCAGGAAGTATTTGGGGGCTTTACTCTGCGATCGGTCACGGAGAACAATATTACCAACCAAGTCCAGGAACCCATTATTAAGCAGGCGGGTTTGAGCTTGGAAGTAGTGGTGGATAGCATTGATGATAATGGTTTTGTGACTATGGCGCTCAATCCTACAGTGTCGGCTCCGGCTGCTTCGATCGATACCCAACAGGGACAAATCACCCTTGTGCAGTCTAGGGACTTGAACTCTGGACAGGTACGGCTCCGGGATGGACAGACTCTGATTATCTCTGGGGTCATCCAAGAAACCGATCGCACCACCGTCTCCAAGGTGCCAATTTTGGGTGATATTCCCATCCTCGGGGCGTTGTTTAGAAGTACCACCAGAGAAAATTCTCGCCAAGAGGTGATTATTATTGTCACTCCGCAAATTCTTGATGATAGCGATCGATCGAACTTCGGTTACAACTTCCAACCTAGTCAAGATCTCCAACAAATATTACAACAGAGATAATTTTGATAGTCTAGAGCATCTAATTATTGATATTCTGGATAACTCAAAATTTCAAAGTTAATAACTTGTTTAGAGCGTACCCCAGTGCGCTTTATTTTTTGGCAGATTTTTACCGCCCTTTTTGTCAGCAAGCTCAGCTTAATGCGAATAAATCTTAACAAATAGATAAAAAAGGCGTGAAATCCCGAAAATCTACATAAATTAAAGGTCTTAGCGATCCATAGGGGGCGATCCCAGATTACAATAATGCAGTGAAACTTCGATTCGGTCATAGTTTCAGCAATTTTAATCGCAGTTAAGATTGTTGAGATGTGTCTAAAACTTAAACTGAAGATTTCCATAAAATATTTAACCTGTGATCTACAAAGGAGATTTTGCATGAACAAAGGTGATTTAGTAGATAAAGTAGCTGCTAAGGCTGCCGTGACCAAGAAACAAGCTGATACCGTCCTGACTGCCGTTTTAGAAGTAGTTATGGAAGCAGTGGCTAATGATGACAAAGTAACCCTAGTGGGTTTTGGCTCCTTTGAAGCAAGGGAACGCAAGGCTCGTGAAGGTCGGAACCCCAAAACTGGCGACAAAATGGAAATTCCAGCCACCAAAGTCCCCGCTTTTTCTGCTGGGAAACAGTTTAAGGAATTGGTTGCTCCAGATAAAGAATAATCTTGGGGAGCATCATCTCAAAGTTAGTTTCAAAGCCAATCTCAAAGCTAATCTAGAGAATCAACAGCAACTAATCTAAAATTTAAGCACGAAGGCAAAGGCAGCAAGTTCAAGCAAGATTCCGTGGGTTTCAACTCCCTAAATCTACCTAAACTAAACTCTTTTGCCTTTTACCTTTTTTTACCTTTTACCTTCTCTATTTCTTAATTCCCGTACCTCCCCGTACCTCCTCTACCTCCTCTACCTCCTTCTCCATGCAACCACCCATTCACGGCGGCAACTTAGTTTGGGCAGCAGCAAAAGCTGGCTGTCATCCTGCGGCAATCTTAGACTTTTCGGCTAGTATTAATCCCCTTGGTCCCCCTACAAGTTTGATTACGGCTATTCAGGCAAACTTAGCGCAAATTACTCACTATCCAGACCCCAGTTATCAGCAGCTTTGTTGGGCTTTGGGGGCAGAGCATCAGGTTGATCCCCGCTATATTCTGCCCGGTAATGGAGCCGCAGAATTATTGACTTGGGTAGCGCGGGAGTTGGCAGATTTAGAAGCAATAGTTTTAGTTACTCCAGCCTTTCGGGATTACGATCGAGCCATCGCTGCCTTTGGAGGCAAGGTCAAAAAAATCCCCCTAGATTTGTCGGCAACCCCGGAAACATCTGGATTACCTAGGATCGAACACAAGGGGAAAAGCTGGGGGAATCCTGATTAATAATCCTCATAACCCCACCGGGAAGCTCTGGCAACGGGAAGAACTACTGCCCTACTTGGATCAATTTGCCCTTGTGGTCATAGATGAGGCGTTTATGGATTTCTTGCCGCCGGGGAAGGAACAGAGCTTAATTCCCTTAGTGCAGGACTTTCCAAATTTAGTAATTATTCGATCGCTTACCAAGTTTTATAGTATTCCCGGTCTGCGTTTGGGGTATGCGATCGCTGCTCCCCAGAGATTGCAACGGTGGCAGGCATGGCGAGACCCGTGGAGTGTGAATATCTTGGCGGAGGTAGCGGGAATAGCAGCCTTGCAGGATCAGGAATTTCGCCAGCAAACTTGGGATTGGTTAGCCCCCACAAGGGAGAAACTTTTTCAAGACTTAACCGCAATTCCCGGACTGGAACCCCATCTGGGGGCAGCAAATTTTCTTCTAGTCCAGAGTAAATACTCTGTAGCCCAGTTACAAATGCAGTTACTGCAAGCAAGAAAAATTTTAATTCGAGATTGTTTGAGTTTTCCAGAGTTGGGCGATCGCTATTTTCGAGTGGCGATCCGCACCGTAGCGGAGAATCAAGGCTTAGTAGATGGTTTAATTAGCATTCTTTCGTGAAGATAGTGATTCAATCTAGTGACTAATCTAGTAAAGATACCTTCAAAAGTAAGAGGGTATTGGTATTGGCAAATCTCAGGTAGGTCAAATCTGGAAACTGCTGCCCGACTTCTTGGTAAACTCCCTCAAATAGCTCTCGATCGCTACAGGTAAAGACTAAACCACCCCCAGCAGTGATGGCAGGAATTAAATCTTGGAGTTGCACCAAAACTTCCCAGCCAAAGAGATCGCCCCGGACTAGAGCCAGATCGATCGCCCACTCCCCCACAAAGGAATTTTGCAGACGACTCAAAGCAGTTACGGGATCTCCGGTGACAAAGCGAGTATAGCCCCGGTAATTCACCCGCCCCAGCATATTGGTAGCATAGTAGGGAGAAGGTTCGCCCCCATCGTCTTGCCAAGACTCGATGCCGTAAAACTCCGCCGTCGGGCAAGCCCCCGCCACCAGTGCCGCCGTATAACCCCACTTTGCCCCAAACTCCAGATAAGTCCGGGGGGAATGGTACAGACTATACCAAGCCAGAGCATAGAGAATTTCCTGATCGGCGGGTGTAATTCCTAGTAGTTGCTGGATCTGCTCCACATGGTTAGCGGTGCGATCGCCCATCATCTCCTCTAGCACCTCTGCCCTAGTCTGCTGCCAAGCTGCTAAGGCATAGGATTCCGGCGTAGATTCCGCCACCTCAACAATATTTTTCGCCCGTTGAATTTCTAGGTCATAATTGCCTAAACCCCAGTGATCATTGTTAACTTGCAGAGTGGGGCTAACTTTGTAGGGGTTGCGATCGATGGGCGCGCGGCGATTCTCTGCCCAATGCTCCATTTCATAAAAATGCATCCCTAAAGCTGCCAAATGAATCCAAGGATAATTTTGGGTATAGCGTAAACTCAACTCCGCATCCGCCCAGCCCCAATAGAAAAACTCCTCATTATAGGCCCCTGAAAGTTCCCACAAACTCCGGTGCATCATATGCCCAGCAAGGTGAGTTCCCAAACCCGCGTGTCCCTGCTCTAGGGGCAACAGCGCCCCGTTAAGAGTCAGGTAATGATCCCAGCCCTCAAGGGTTGGTTGGGACTGGGTCATCTGCCAAGGAATATGCTGCCGCCCTGCAAAAAAACGACTTTCTCCAAAGGTAAAGGTAACTCTAGCTTGCGCTGAGCTAAATCTAGTAACAGCCGTAGGGAATAGTGGGGAATAAGTAGATCTGCATTAATCAGCAGGATAAATTCCCCTGTTGCTCTTCTCAAAGATACATTTACTGCACAGGCTCCAAAAAATACTTGATCGGGCAACTGAACGGTTTGGGCGATCGCTGGCGGGACATAAACAAATTGACAAATTTCTGCTGCTTCTGGGGAGAGGGGTAAATCTTCAGCTAGGGGAACATCACTATTCCAATCCGTTAGCATAATTTCAATATCTGCAAGCCGCCCTAATTTTTTGGCACCGTGGGCAATGTAGTTAATGCAGGTAGCGAGGCGGTAGGTAAAGTTTCCCATGTAGTTGTCATTACGACCGGAAACTATAAAAGAAATAAGTTTAGGGTACAAGGTTTTTTACCCGGATATAATTAATTTTGCGATGAACACCAAGGAATTTTATCATTTAGTTAGTGAAAGTGGTTATGGGGCTTTTTGTCGATCGACGGCGGGTGATTAGTGATTATCCGGGACAAGTATAGAAAATATTTATGTCCATAGCAGCATAATATCCATAGCTGAGAATTGCTCAAAATGTCTTAAGATTTTAAGAGAACAGATTTGTGTAACTTATCAAAAAAATCTAGGAGAAATCTTTTATGGCACTTGTACCCATGCGGTTATTGCTTGATCATGCCGCGGAAAACGACTATGGGATTCCTGCTTATAACGTCAACAACATGGAGCAGATTCAAGCCATTATGCAGGCTGCGGCGGAAACTGACAGCCCAGTGATCCTCCAAGCATCCCGGGGCGCTCGGAAGTATGCTGGGGAAGCCTTTTTGAAGCATTTGATTCTTGCCGCCGAAGAGAGCTATCCTGATATTCCTATTGCTATGCACCAAGACCATGGGAATGGTCCTACTACTTGCTTCTCGGCAATTCGTCATGGTTTCACCAGTGTGATGATGGATGGCTCCCTAGAGGAAGATGCAAAAACTCCTGCCAGCTATGAATACAACGTGGAAGTCACCAGAGCCGTAGTTAAGGTTGCCCATGGGGTCGGCGTTAGTGTGGAAGGTGAGTTGGGTTGTCTAGGTTCTCTAGAAACTGGTAAGGGCGACAAAGAAGATGGTCATGGTTTTGAAGGGACTCTTTCCCATGATCAACTGTTGACAGATCCAGAAGAAGCCGTGGATTTTGTGGCAAAGACTGGAGTAGATGCTCTTGCTGTGGCGATCGGTACCAGCCACGGAGCCTACAAATTCAGCCGCAAGCCCACCGGAGAAATCTTGGCAATGGACAGGATTGCTGAAATTCACCGCCGTCTGCCCAATACTCATTTAGTTATGCATGGTTCTTCTTCGGTTCCTGAAGATCTACTAGCCTTGATTAACGAGTATGGCGGCGAAATCCCGGAAACCTATGGTGTGCCTGTGGAAGAAATTCAAAAAGGAATCAAGAATGGTGTACGGAAGATCAATATTGATACCGACTGCCGTTTAGCCATCACTGCTGCCGTCCGAGAAGCTCTAGCTAAGGCTCCTGCCGAGTTTGACCCCCGCCACTTCCTGAAGCCTTCCATCAAATATATGCAAAAAGTCTGTGCCGATCGCTATACTCAGTTTGGTACGGCTGGAAATGCTAGCAAAATCAAGCCTATGTCCCTAGATGATTTCGCTGCTAAGTATGCCAAGGCTTAGTGATTATTTTTCTAAGTTGATCTGAAATTATACCTAGTCAAAAATCAAGTAAAAATCTCAGTCTTCTCTCCCCTGTGAAAGAATGGCTGAGATTTGAAGTATTAGACCAATTTTTATAGAATTGGTAGAAAAAAATAATGGAAGAGTATATTAACAAAATAATTAACACAGATAGTATTTCGGGAATCAGTATACTTCCAGATAACTATGTTCATCTTATTCTGAGTGATATACCCTATGGGATTGGGGTAGAAGATTGGGATGTGCTTCATGATAATACAAATTCAGCTTATATGGGAACAAGCCCTGCACAAATTAAGGCAGGAGCAGTTTTCAAGAAACGAGGAAAGCCAATTAATGGTTGGTCTGAAGCCGATCGAGAGATCCCAAAACAATATTATGAATGGTGTTTAACTTGGGCAAAAGAATGGCTAAGAGTTATTAAACCGGGTGGATCAGTAATCATCTTTGCTGGGAGACGTTTTTCCCATCGCTGTATTACAGCTCTTGAAGATTCTGGATTTAGTTTTAAGGATATGTTTGCTTGGAACCGTCAAGCGGCTCCCCATCGAGCGCAAAGGGTTAGTGCAGTTTATGAACGTCGTGGAGATTTAGAAAATCTTGAAAAATGGGAGGGATGGCGATTGGGAAATTTACGTCCAACTTTTGAACCAGTCCTGTGGTTTACAAAGCCCTATAAAATTGGTACTACGATCGCTGATAATATTCTCCTCCACGGTGTTGGTTTTGAAATTAGTCAAGATTATGTAGCTGTAGCCCAGCATCGTTTAGATTCCCTAGTAATGCCTCTATTTCAAGGATTAAATAAATAACCTTATTCTACGTTTTGCCTAATAGAAGATAGGTAGCCATTTCTCCCTTGCCTTTGACAGGGATAGTTCCCCTCGATCGAAACTTGTAGTGTAACTTGGCTCGGTAGTAAGTATCGGCTGTGACTTGGATTTCGCCGGGAAGCCCTTGAGATTCCATCCGGCTGGCGACATTTACCGTATCTCCCCACAAATCATAGATAAATTTCTTGATGCCAATCACCCCGGCTACCACGGGTCCAGTATTGATGCCAATGCGAATTTGGCAATCTTCCCCCAATTCTTCACTAATTTTCTTCATAGCAGTCCGCATATCTAGAGCCATATCGAGAATAGCTTCAGCGTGATCTAGACGGGGAGTGGGTAGCCCACCAACTACCATATAGGCATCACCAATAGTTTTGATTTTCTCCAGTCCATGAATTTCGGCGAGGTAATCAAAGGCAGAAAAGATTTGATTCAACAAACTCACGGTACTTTGGGCTGGTCTCCGGGCAGATATTTCTGTAAAGCCTACAATGTCGGCAAAGAGGACGGTGACTTCCGCAAAGTTATCAGCGATCGTTTCATCTCCCTGTTTGAGGCGGGAAGCGATCGCTTGGGGAGGACATTTAGGAGCAGCATTTCTGTCTTTTCCTGTTGCTGGCGGAGACTTTGTTCAGCATGGAAGCGTTTTCTTTGATTGGAAGCTAGGGCAAAGAAAATATAGACAAACACTGCTAAGACCATCAGGGTAAATATTTTCACTTGGTTCTTGCGTTGTTGGAGGTGATCAATGCGTTGTTGAAGGAGTTCTTGGAGAGCAGGAACGATCGCATCGTATAGCTGATACTGGGCAGCGATCGCCTGATTACCGTGGGCTAGGTACTGCTCTAGTTGGGGATCAATTGTTGCTATTACTGGAGAATTTGTTTCTTGCTCAGAATCAACTCTTTCCTGATCAACTTTCTGAAGCTCAATATCATCGTTACTAATAACTTTTTGATTCATCAAAGCCACAAAAAGCTCATTACTCCGCAGACTTTCCTTGAGCTTAAAACCAATCCTCGGTCGCAGGTCTGGATTGATACTAAAAACTATTTCTAGTCCTCGTTTAATCTCAGTCATTGATGACTTACTTAAGCTATATAGAACTAGTAATTCGGCTCTTTCTCTGGGAGTCAACTGGATATTTTTTCTCGGAGCTAGAACTGCCCGCAACTGATCCAAACTATCAACATTTTTCGGAATATGCCTGACTAAAGCTGTGACTAGATAATAGCTATCTAGGGCTGGATCAAAACTTAAATTAGAGGTGTCTCCCACATGAGTAATCAGAGAAAGAATCTGGGTAATAATTAGGTTGGAGTCTTCCCAGCTTTGAGCCGGGGTAATTTTAGACTCTTGGCTTAATAAATTCTGCCAATTTTTAACGATCGCTGTCCATTTATCTGTGGTTTTGAAATTAATTCTCAGTCTTTGATCAAGTAAGTTAATTTCTTGCACAGATTGAGATATTTTTGTTCTTGAATTTTCCCACGCAACTCTAGTCTGATTCTCCGGCTTACTATCTTCTGCTAAATATAATTGACTAAGCAAGCGATGTTCTTGAAATTGCTCTAGTAGTTGCCGCATAGATTGATTGTAGGCAATGCCAATAAGTTCTTTGTGGGCAAAATTTATCTGGACATTGATTTCTGAAACCAATTGATAGGTGACAAAAATAAATGGGGTAATAAAAACTAGCACTAGGGCCAAGAGCTTTGCTGAGGTAGTGATGAATTTAAGATTTTTGATCATAATAAAGAACTCTAATCACTATTCCCAGATTACTGACAGGATTGGCGATCAGCATCTACTCATGGGTATTAATTTGCCCGCCAGCGATTCCCATTATCTCTAGTTACAACTCTCCATCTATAATTTTCAGTCAGTTTTAATTAGTTTCAGTATTAGTTTCAGTCAATTTAAACATTTGTATCTTGAGATTTTTGGTCTAAAAATATTCAGTGCTAAAATACTCGATGTTCGAGGGCAGGCATTTGCCGGCGGACTTGATCGAGGCGGGTGGGGTTGATTTCAGCGATCGCTACCCCCGGTGTATAACCAGCGTCAGCTAAAACCACTCCCCAAGGATCCACAATCATGGCATGACCGTGGGTTTGGCGCATGGCGTAGTGCTGCCCAGTCTGAGCAGGGGCAATCACATAACAGGTGTTCTCGATCGCCCGCGCTTGCAACAAGACCTGCCAATGATCTTTGCCGGTGTAGGCAGTGAAGGCGGCGGGGACAAACAGCACATCAGCACCCTGCTGAGACAAATGGCGGTAAAGCTCTGGAAATCGCACATCGTAGCACACGGACAGACCCAGATTTCCCAAGTCTGGGTCGTGGTACACTGGAGGCAAATCTTTCCCAGCCATCACCGTGCTGGATTCTTGGTAGGTGTTGCCATCGGGGACATTGACATCAAATAAGTGAACTTTTTGGTAATGGGCTAATTCTTGACCATTTGCCCCAATTAGTAGAGCCGTGTTGTAGGATTTGGTGGCATTTACCGGGACAGGAAAACCACCGCCGAGGATGGTGACTTGGAAGCGTTGAGCCACAGTTTTTAGGAATTTTTCACTCTGGAGGGCAATATTTCCGCCCTGAGCCTGCTTATCTTCTTCTTTCCCCATGAAGGCAAAGTTTTCTGGCAAAGCGACAAGTTCGGCTCCCCGGCGGACTGCTAGCTCGATCAACTCCTCTGCCTCCATCAGGTTTTTTTGGAGGCTGGTCTAGAGGTCATTTGCAGGGCAGCAGCAAGGTAGGGTTTCATGGGGAATCGGCAGAATTTGATAATTTAATAATTGAGATTCTTTCGTAATTTTAGCATAGAGCTTGAGAAGAATTACTCTATAAAATTAGCACTAATGTTAATTTAATTAACACTAAAAACTAATTTCAAATATAATTGAATTTAATTAAAATCTCAGTAAAAATATGACAGAAGAACAATTTTTATTCTTTACGAAATATTTATTTTTTAGTTGCCCAAGTAGGTAGTAGTTTTGGGAGTGAAGACACTTCTAGTGGGTTGGTAATTCCCACAGATATTAAGGTTTTTGTAGAGGCGATCGAGCAGTTTCTACCGAATAATTACCAAGTCTATCAGCAAGAATTTACCAATTTTGTCCAAGATTTCTGCTCGGCCCTAGATGATTTGGCGATCGCTGATTTCGTGGCTCATATTACGCCCCTAATCCCAGAGTTTGCCCTAGTCGGTGGCGCAGATTTTGACCCCAAGGGCATCGATCGAGGAGAATTTTATCTCTGTTTATTTTTACCAACTTTGGAAGTGGCAGGAACTAATATGTTGATTTGTTTTAGTAGAGCCGAGACCTAAGATATTTAGTTAGAAGATGTCTTAAAAGTCAGCATTTATTAAGCCTTGGATTTCGGTTAGTCCACGCAGGTGGTCACTAAGTCTTGTCGAAGTGCGGACTTTGTTCTTGGAGTTGCGGCTACTCTTCGAGAAACTACTACGCATCTACAACCGCCCAAAACTTTTAAAACATCCTCTAAGGCAAACTCCACAGCCCTGCCCCAAGGGTAACCCGGTCTTTGGGAAGATTACCCAGATTTCCGAAAATAGCGATCTGCCAGAAAAATCATGATTTTGTGCCG
>JAAUUE010000107.1 GCA_012031635.1 Coleofasciculaceae cyanobacterium SM2_1_6
TTTGGCAACAAATTTGGTACTTGTTCATGGGGAATATCAGGGAAGATCACAGTTTGCCAAGGGGTTAATCGTAACTGACTGTTACCAAAATTCTGACAGTTCTGCCAACTCCCCTAATTGAGTAGCCGTCAACTTGCCCAATCTTGACCACAGACCAATGTAAGATAATCCGGTTTGCTTCTGCTTGTGAAGACCCAAATGAGCATAGGGTTGAGTAGCTTTTTCTGGGGGAATCAAGGCACGAGGGCTAATAGTCCAATCCGCAGGATAATTTAATTGAGATTTAACTTGTTCGAGATATTTTTCCACTCCCCAATCTGTTAGCAAGTGTTTTCATTCGAGGTTTTTTTTTGTTTTTTCCTCCAGCTATAAAGGGGTTTTGTTTGACATAATCCAGATAAACCTTTACCAGCACTGTCACGACAGACAAGCAGTTTTTTGGCTCAATTAATACATTGGTATCGTATAGTTGTTTATCGCCTCCGAGAGCCAATCGAAAATAAACACAAGAAGTTAAATTTACCTGATTATTTTGCTGATTATTTACCTGATTATTCAAGGCAACTGCTGATAGCTGAATCTCGTTATAGCGATGTTCCCAAGCTATCCTCGATCGAGTCCCAAGACCGACCGTACCGCCGCCATCAATGCCGATACTAAATTTGGGACTAAGTTGGGCAATTGATGGATGATTTTGGATGAATTTATCTAATTCTTTGATTAATTGTCGAGTGTCGATTAATTCTTGGCTGTCAATTCCGGCGGTAGGACTGCCCATGATATTCCGCAGGTGATCGATACTGGGATTGGAGGCGGCTAATCCTAATTTTTGTAAGGTTTGAAAGTCTGCTAAAGTGGGTGATTCTTGAACGCCCCGAATTTGCAGATTTGCCCGGTTGGTAATTTGGACTGTTCTCTGCCATCGTTCGAGCAGAGTAGCGATCGCTCTTCCCTGTTGAGAATTTAGCCAGCCACCGGGGGTGCGGAGGCGAATTAAAAACCCATCTTGGGCTGGAGTTCCGTAAAATAAACCCGGACAAATATTTGTTTCAACTAACCAATTCACAGTTATTTTTTCTCCATGCGACGCAGAGAAGTAGTAAGAAAATCAGGTTTCTATCTACTCTTAAAAGCTTACTATTGGCGTTCTGACTCGCAAGGAAAAAGGTAAAATGCACTCAAAAGAACTTTTTTTAATTTTTACTTTTAATTTTTAATTTTTACTTTTTACTTGATTTACAGTTGCGGCACAGTACCGGAATCGCACCGGACTTTCCCAAAAACAAGTTCAAGAATTATACCATAGTTAAATTTTTCTAGACATGGCAGAGCAGAATTGCAGGGCGAAATGGCTGTCGATCGTCGGCCTTGGTGAAGATGGGTTAGCGGGCTTAAGCCCGGTGGGGCGGAGTCTCCTCTCCTTGGCAACAGTTATTGTCGGCGGTGAACGTCATCTGGCGATGTTACCGATCGAGGATCAACGGGAAAAACTCCTCTGGACTTCTCCCATCCAAGACTCCGTTAACGAGATTATCCGCCGTCGGGGTCAAGCTGTCTGCATTTTAGCCAGTGGCGATCCCCTGTGTTACGGGATTGGTGTCACCCTCACCCGCCATGTTCCCCTAGAGGAAATGACTATTATTCCGGCTCCTTCTGCCTTTAGTCTCGCCTGTAGTCGCTTGGGTTGGTCACTAAGTGAGGTGGAAACTTTGAGTTTGTGCGGTCGTCCCCCGGCTTTGCTGAAGGCAGTGCTTTATCCGGGGGCAAAATTGTTGGTACTGAGTGCCGATGCCCAGACTCCAGCGATCGCTGCCCAGATTCTGACTGAGACAGGTTTTGGCGAGAGTTCTATCACTGTTTTAGAACATCTGGGGGGAACCAAAGAGCGTCGAGTTGAAGGCCTCGCTGCTGCTTGGAACGCCACAGATATTGCAGATTTGAATGTCATCGCCATTACCTGTATCTCCTCCCAACCCTTCTCCCTTCCGCCTCGCCTCCCCGGACTTGCCGATGCTGCTTACCACCACGACGGACAGTTGACCAAAAGAGAAGTCCGAGCCATTACTCTTGCTGCCTTGGCTCCTATGCCCGGACAACTGTTGTGGGATGTGGGGGCGGGGTGCGGTTCCATTGGTATTGAGTGGATGCGGAGCGATCGCCGTTGCCAGAGTATTGCCATTGAGCAGCATCCCCGTAGGTTGCAGTATATTGCCGATAATGCGATCGCCTTGGGAACTCCCCAGTTGCAAATTATCGCCGGCTCAGCCCCGATCGCCCTCCAAGATTTACCCCAACCCGATGCTATTTTTGTTGGTGGCGGGATCACAACCCCAAAATTATTAGAAACCTGTTGGTCAGCCCTGCGCCCCGGCGGTCGTCTTGTCGCCAACACCGTTACCGTGGAAAGTGAATTAATCCTACTGCAATGGCAGAGTAAACTAGGAGGAGAACTAACTCGGATCGGGATTCAAAAAGCCGCCCCCGTGGGCAAATTTTTAGGCTGGAAAGCCATGGCTCCCGTAACCCAGTGGGCTGTGGTCAAGCCATAATGTAGCTATAGCAAACCTTCTTGAGATGCAAATAAACAAAGAGCTTAAACCCCTTACCCAAATAATTTTGATAGAAATTCATTTCTGTTTTCACATAGGACTGCTACAGTCTCAACATAATGAAGCGCAAGTAATCCCCTAATTAAATATGAATACAAAAGAAGAAATCACCATCAAAGTTCCTGCTAATGTAGCCTTAGCATACCGCAATGCAACCGAAACAGAGCGAGAACAGATTCAGTTAAAACTTGCAGCAATCATGCAGTTACAATTCAAAACTCCTAGAAAAGAAGCGATCGCACGATTGAGAAATACAATGGATGAAGTTAGTAACGAAGCTCAAGCTAGAGGATTAACACCTGAAATTTTGGCATTTATTTTAAATGATGAATGAAGAAAGATTTGTTATTGATACAAACGTCTTAGTTAGCGCATTAATTTTTAGTAATAGTAAACCTCGCCAAGCCCTTGATAAAGTTCTAGATGTTGGTATTCTCTTGTTATCTGAATCTATCTTTTTAGAGTTAAAAGCTGTTTTATTAAGACCAAAATTTGATCGATATGTTACTTTGGAAAAGCGAACTAAATTTTTAGATAATTTAGCCGAGATAACTTTGTTTATTGAGCCAGATGAATCCATCAATGATTGTCGAGATCCGAAAGATAACAAATACTTAGAGTTGGCAGTCAGTGGTAAAGTAAATTGTCTCATTACTGGAGATGAAGATTTATTAGTCCTGAATCCATTTCGTGGGATTTCAATTTTGACTGTTCAACTTTTTTTAGAAAGTTTTAGAAAGTTTTAGAAAGAAAATTAGATAGACTGTCGTGAAGCCGAGATTAAAAATATGGTGCTAGACAGCTTAATTAGGATAAGGCTCGATACGTTGGCTGAGCGAAGTCGAAGCCGAATTTGTCTTAACTTTTATGGCAATGACTATATTTATAACTTTTTTGCTAACCATGCTACGACACCTTGAATATCTACTACTTTTTCCCCTACTGGTTCCGGTGGACGTTGCACCATGACGACTGTAATTCCTAACTCTCTGGCAGCGATAATTTTGGCATAAGTAGCCTCACCACCGCTATTTTTACTGACGATCGCCCCAATTTTATATTTTGCAAAAGTTCTCGCTCCGCCTCCAGAGAAAAAGGACCCCGTGCCAACAATAATTTTCCGGGTGGTACGGTTATATTGGGTTCCGGTGGATCGATCATCCGCATTAAAAACCAGATATTTCTTAAATGTGTATAAGTTGCGAGTTCTTGCCGACCAATAGTAAGAAAAATCCGTGCAGCTAAACCGGGTAAAATATTCGCCGCAGCTTGATTATTTGCAACTTCAAGCCAACGATCGCCCGGTACTTTTTCCCACGCTGGACGACTTAACATTAATCGAGGAATCCCGCATTTTGTGGCAGCTTGAGCAGCATTCATGGAAATTTGGGCAGCAAAGGGATGGGTGGCATCAATTAAAAAATCAATTCGTTCCCGGCGGAGATAGGCTGCTAACCCCGGTGCCCCGCCAAAACCACCCGTGCGGGAAGTGATGCTGAGGTTAATATGCTGTCTAGTCCGACCCGCAAAAGAAGCGATCGCCTCCACACCCGGAATTTCCGCAATTTTATTAGCTAATAGTGCCGCTTCTCCTGTTCCACCTAAAATCAGCACTCTTTTGTGATTGGTCATATAAAATTGCCCCGAATGAAAAACAAAAAAGTTAGCAGGCTAAAAACATAGACAATCCCAAATTTAATTTGCAGGCTGTCTTTATGCTTGAATTTGCTTCAGTAAATCATAAAAAGGTTGCCAATTATCATCATCAGTAATTGGTTGCCAGATCGATTCAATCACTGGACGCAACAGGGTAACTTGGGGATTGGTAGCTTGGAGCCGAAAGCTGATTAGTTGCACCTCTTCTAGGGATAAACTTTGGAGGAGATGGTGATAAAGATCAGCCCATTTCCTAAAGATTTCTGGGGTCGGGGAGTCGCTAAATACTTGCCAAGCAGGTAAACTTTCTGGGCTTTCCCACCAAGAGGGTTGAAAAACTTGCCCTAGGGTATAAAAGAAATGATGGTAGCCAATTTGCGATGCTTGTAATAACTGACAAGTTAATAAGACTAATTCAGCAGATTCGGGATTATCTAGATTAATAAATCCTAATTTCTTGAGCATTAATTCTCGATAATTCTGCCAATAGATCTCATCAAATGACTGCAAACCAGCCTCGATCGCCTGAGCATCAATGACAGGGACTAAAACCCTGCCCAGCATTTCTAAATTTAGCTTACAAATTCCCGGTTGATTACCGTAGGCATAGCGGCGATAATAATCAAAATAAGCGGCGGTGAAATTGAGATCAAAGGTAGGAATAAAAGCGTAGGGACCATAATCAAAACTTTCCCCAGTGATGGACATATTATCTGTATTTAAGACTGCATGACAAAAACCTGCTTGCATCCATTGAGCGACTAATTTTGCTACTCTTCCAACTAATTCCCGAAAGAAAAGAGCATATTTTTCTGCTGGATTTATCTGGAAATCTTGCTTAGCTAATTGTTCATCTAATTGATTATCTAGCTGGTTATTTGCTTGAGTTTCTAGGGATGGATAATAATAATGAATCACGTGATCTAGAAGTTTTTGGATTAGATCAGGGCGTTGGAAATAATGTAATCGCTCAAAAGTGCCGAAGCGGATGTGCGATCGACTAAACCGAATCATCACCGAAGAGCGAGTAGGCGAAGGTTCATCGCCCCGCCACAGTCCCTCTCCCGTTTCAATCAAGCTCAAACACCGAGAGGTTTTCACCCCCAGCTTAAATAGGGCTTCCGCCGCCAAAACTTCCCGCACACCACCCTTGAGGGTCAACTTGCCATCGCCACCACGGGAGTAGGGGGTAGTGCCTGAACCCTTTGTCCCAAAATCGTAGAGTTCCCCATCAACACCCCGCACCTGCCCAAAGAGAAAGCCCCGCCCATCCCCCAAGCGAGAATTGTATTCTCCAAACTGATAACCATGATATTTCAGCGCCAAAAAAGGACGCACCGCTTCAAATTTGCCAAAGGATTGAATAAAATCAGCATCGCTCACCTGTTGGGGGTCTAAACCAATTATAGGCAGGAGGCGATCGTTGCGAAATCTCAAAATATGTTGGGGAAACTCCGCCGCCGTGACCACATCATAGTAATCATTCCCCATGGCTTCCATGGCTGGTTCGTACTCTAGATTAATGAACATAGTTAATAGATTTATTTAGGTTATTTAGGTTAGTTAGATTAGTTAGATTAGTTAGATTAGTTGGCGTTAACTAGATAGCTGGGATTAGTTAAATTATTGGGATTAGTTGAACAGGGTTTAGGCAAAATAAGATTTTATTTACTATGGGTGGTGTAGGGTGGGCAATGCCCACCCTTGATGTTTGTGGTGACAATTTTGGAGGCGATCGATCCAAGATAGGGCAAGGTTTTGTAATTTAGAATCTAGCCATGAAATGTATTGAGGATAGACAGGTAATCGAGGGATTAATTGATAGTTATTTGTTGCTAATTGTGTTTGTAATTCTTCCTGTTGGTGATGGGGATAATCGGGGTTAACTTCATCCAAGGGACTGATACCGCCTAAATCTGTTGCGCCTGCTTCTAAACAAGCCAGCAACCACTGAGAATCTGGAACCAGATTAGGGGGAATTTGAATGGCGATCGAGGGGGGGAGAATCTGCCGAGCTATGGTAATTACTTGGGGTAGTTGTTGAGGATTAAAACTAGTTAGTTGGTAATCTTGGGGATGGTTTTCTTGACTACCGGGGCTGTAGGGTTGGAGAATTACTTCTTGAATATGTCCGTACTTATTTTGCATCTCAGCGATCGCCTGTAAGCTATCAATCCAATCTGTTTCCATTTCCCCAATTCCTAATAGTAAGCCCGTGGTGTAAGGAATTTTTAATTGTCCGGCAAATTCTAACTGCTCTAATCTTAGGGCAGGAATTTTACTCGGAGCATGGCGGTGGACATTTTCCAAAAGTTTTGGGGTAATTTGCTCCACCATCAGCCCCATGGAGACATTAACTGGCTTTAGCTCTGCCATTTCTGCCAAACTTAAAATTCCACAATTGGTATGGGGCAGAAATCCATAATCGATCGCCAACTGGCAGAGGTTGATCAAGTGTTCTAGCCAAAGCGATCGCCGAGAAGAATGGGGATGAACTTCACCACTGAGGATCAAAATTTCACAAACTCCCTGACCCTGTAGCTGTTCTAGGCGTTGGCGGGCGGTAGCAAGCGGCATCCAAAAATCAGCCCCCGGATCTACCCGAAAATTGCAATAACTACAACGGTTAAAGCACTCATAGGTCGGCACGATCGTATAGGCGGGGCTGTAGGTAACTTTCATAAAAGAAGGAGGTACAGGAAGGTAAGGGGAGGTACAGGGAGGTAGAGAATATAAATTTTGGATTGGCAGATTTAGACTAATTTTGAAAATTTACCAGAAAATTTAGAAGCACGGAAAACACTATTCCTAGGACTTGCGTACTGTTAGCGAATTATGTAAGGTTTGGGATAGTCACGGGCTTCGACTCCGCTCAGCCCTCAAAAATTCCGCTCAGCCCTCAAAAATATTCAAATATGAAAGTTTAGATTCTTTTACTTTATTTCTTGACCTCCTTTACTTTATTCCTCTACCTCCTTTACCTCCTTTACCTCCTCTACCTCCTAACTCTTCACCCTCATCAACACCTGCCCATACTCCACTGGCTCGCCATTCCCTACCAGAATTTCCATCACCTGCCCAGAAATTTCTGATTCGATTTCGTTCATGAGTTTCATGGCTTCGATGATACACAAAACCTGTCCATTGCGGATGCGATCGCCTACTTCTACGTAGGGAGGTTCATCGGGGGCGGGAGTGCGGTAAAAAGTCCCCACCATAGGCGATCGAACTTCTTCTAGTTTTGCTTCACCCTTGAGGTCGTTCGGCGGCGGCGGTATTGGTTCCTCGGTCAGGGGAATAGGTTCGGGAATAGTCAGGGGTGGTAGAGAAGGAGCGGGGTTTGCTGTCGTTACCACTGGCGGAACTAGAGTAGTTCCCCGGCGGACAGTGAGTTCAAACTCGTTATTTTTCAGGGTCAGTTCGGAAATATCAGTATTTGCGATCGCCGCCAGTAGTTCCCGAATTTGATTAAAGTCTATTGCCACAAGTTATGATGTCCAGTTTTTAACTATAGATTTATTAAAGATTAAAATTGATGATTTTGAATTGATCTTGGTGATTTCGAGATATTTTTGGAATTGACTTTAAGAATTTTAAGGATTTTGTGAGGGCAGAATTTTTGTTAATACTTTTTATCAATACTTTTTATTAATACTTAAGGTGGGCAATGCCCACCCTACCTATAGATTCCACCTATAGATTCTATGCTGACAAACTAAAATTAGCGATCAAGAATTGATATTTAGGCTTCATCAATAATCTCATCAATAATCTTTGCCTGTGATTTTCATAAGTAGTACTAAGTAATAATTCTGCTCCCAAGTATTAATAAGTAATAACAAAGATTAATTACAATATTAATTGCTAATTATTGCTCCCGACCAAGATAGGTATCATTGCGAGTGTCAATTTTGATTTTTTCACCAACAGTGACAAAGAGAGGAACCATAACTTGAGCACCAGTAGAGACGATCGCTGGCTTTGTGCCTCCAGTTGCCGTATCTCCCCGGACTCCGGGATCGGTTTCAATAATTTCTAAAACTACAAAATTGGGTAGCTCTACTTCCAGTACCCGTCCATTCCACGTGAGGACACTAACTTCCATCCCTTCTTTTAGATATTTGACTCGATCGCCAATCTGGGCAGCGGTCAGCCGGGCTTCCTCGTAGGTTTCCATATCCATAAATACAAAGTCGTCACCTTCCTTGTAGGTATGTTGCATGGTGTCCTTTTCTAAGTTTGCTTGGGGAACCATTTCCCCGGCTCGAAAAGTCCGCTCTAGGGCAGCGCCAGTTTGGACATTTTTTAATTTGGTGCGGACAAAGGCAGAACCCTTACCCGGTTTGACGTGGAGAAATTCGGTCACCCGCCATACCGAACCATCTAACTCAATGGAAACACCGGAACGAAAATCATTACTAGAAATCATGGGTAACTTTTGATGAATGAGCAACTAATTATACCAAATCCCTAGCAACTAGCGATCACCTGACTAGCTCTAAAGCTAACTCAAGGCTGATCAAGATTAAATTCAAGATTAAATTCAAGATTAAATTCAAGATAAATTCAAGATTAAATCAAAGCTACTGGACAAAACTACTTAAGGTCTGGCGGAGTTGAGCGATCGACTGGAGTTGGTAGTCTCCGGTTTCTTGGATCTGGTTCAAGCCGTTGGCGATCGCCTCTAGGTGTTGGCGGATGCCATTGAGTTGATCTTGGACTGGTTGCAGCATTTCTTGGTAGAGAGTCACCACGCCCCCCAGTGCCGCCGATCGAACTCGCTTTTCTTGCCACTCCTGCTCTAGCTGCTGAAACTCCCTTTGTTTCTGCTCCAAATCCCCTACTTGCAGGTTAAAGGTCTGTTGGACTTGCTGGACACTGCCCTGCATTTGCGAAACCTGCTCTTCCCAGCGCTGGAGTTCATCTTCCTGCTGTTGACGGAAGGTCTCTAGCTGAGTTAGTACTGGTCCGAGATCAATTCTTTGGTCGCCGTCTTCATCGGCAATCCCTTCTCGGCGCTTGAGGACTCGTTGGTGTTGGTTGAGGATTTCTTCCCGTTCCCGGAGGGTGCGGCGCTGCCCCACGAGGGTTTTATCTAGCATCTGGTAATGGTCTTGTTCTTCGGCTAGTTCGGTTTCGAGGCTAATGCGATCGAAATCATTTGCTTGACTGATTTTGCGCTCCACAGATTCAATTTGCTCACGCTGATAGCCCAACTCCTCCTCTTGGTCATTGACAAACCGGGTGAACTTTTCCATTTCCTGTTGGAGTTCATTTACTTTCTGCTCTAGCTCCCCTAGGGGCATTTCTTCTAGAGCCTTCAGGTCTACCGCTTGGCTAATTTTCACCCCACTGGAACTGACCGCTAGGCGAGCCAACTGTTGGTGAGTTTCATCCTGTTGCTGCTTTTGGATAAGAATGACTTGAAGAGCCTCTTGCTTTGCCTCTAGCACCTTTTGTTGGGCTTGGAGTTGGAGCTTGATCTCATCTACGGAGGCTTGCACCTGCTGCATTTCAATCTTTTTCTGGGGAACCTCTTGGGTCTGACGATCGACCGTTTCCTTGAGTTGTTCTGCCTCCTGACGCTTTTGATCCAACTGTGACCAGTGATAGTTGAGAGATTCCTGCTGTTGATTGAGAATTTCCCAAGCCTGATTCAACTGTTCCCGCACCGTATCCGTGGGAGCCACCGCCCCGGCAAGCTGACTGAGGAGTTCTTGGATTTCTGAAGCCTGTTGTTGGTCGAGCACCGCCGTCTGACTAGCCTGAGATAGCTGTTCTTGGATGCGCCCCTGTTCCGATCGCAACTGCGCCCAAGCACTCTCCAACTCCTGCCGATTCCGGTCTACTTCTTCTTGGAGTCTAGCCGCCTGCTCCTGAGTACTACTAATCTCTTGGCGTTGCTGATCCAGACGATCAAACTCCTCCTCCATCTGCTGCATCTGCTCTAGCCGCGCTTCCATCTCCATTTCTCGGCGGTTGAGTTCTTGCATTTGATAAGTCAAGGAGGCTTTCCATTGCTCAATCTCATCCTCACCCTGCTTGGACTTTTCTAGCAGCCGAGAGAAATTTTTTAACATTCCCACCAGTTGCCGAGCAGCGGGTTCAATCTCTCCTTGAATCTGGCGATTGCCCCCCAAGTTCACCATCACGATCGCCCCAGCATTCAGAGCGTTGGCATCATCTCCGGGGGCGGGAATAATTTCTTCGCCAGTGATTTCAGACCAGCTTTGGTCAGGCCGTTGACAAGCCAATAGCTTGAGGTCGGTCTTGCTAGTCCCCATGAAGCCAGCTTTCTGTTTTTGTACTTCTGCTAAATACAGCACACTGATGATCCTCTTTATGTGTCTTGCTGTTAAAATAGGAAGGAAGTTACGCAATTGTGACGCAAATCCCAACTCATGACATATCCCAACCTAAATATTATAGAGTTTAACTCAGGGTACAACTAAAAATTCTTATTCTCAACATTCCCGAAAATATAGTGTAGTTGAGAGTGTATACCTTTGGGAAAATTCACATTAGGTGATTGGGGTCGATTTTAACGTGATTTTAACTCAGAGACAGAGCCAGTGGCAAGCAAATTTTCTCTGATTTATTTTTGGATTTATTATTGGATTTATTTTTGATCTATTCTTTATCTACTCTAGAGAACCCCATGTTCGTCCGCATCAGCTGCATTAAGTTAATATTTAGTTAATTTTCCTGAAATCTAGGGAAAGGTCTAAATAAAAGTTACCCTCTTTAAATAGAATGAGAAAATATAGCAGTCCTAAATGATTCCACCCGCCTGCGGCGGGTGGAATCACCTACCAGAAGCAATCTAATTTAGAAAATGATTTAGGATCGCTATAGAATTAGAGAAATACTATGACGGAGCCAAGTTTGAATAATCAAGGGTAGGACAGGAGCATTGGATAGGTTGGATAAAGGCAATTGTTTTACCAAGGCAGGGCACACCAAGTAATGCAGGGAACATTAAGCGAGATTGATATCCGGAGTATTCTCCAGCTAATTGCCTTGGGGCAGCGGACTGGGGAACTACTGATTGAAGCGTATCGACAACCGATCGTCACTTCCAATATTAATGCGAGTATCAGCACCACCCTCGGCTCTACTTCCGAAGTTTATCGGGCGGCGGTGGTTCCTGTCCGGGAATTATGGGGCGGGGCGGGGTCTTTTTGGTTTATGTTTTTTCGGGATGGACAGATTGTCTACGCCGCAGACAGTAGTAGTAGCTTACGCCGCCTCGGAGATTATCTCCAGCGCTACAAGCTCCGATTGCCCATAGAAAGTTTCCCCGATAACCAAGGCACCACCACGGCTCCTGAGTATAGTTATCTCTGGGAATTGCTGGAAAAGCGACTTTTGACCCCGGCTCAAGGACGGAGCATTATTAGTGGGATGGTCAAGGAAACTTTATTTGATCTGCTGACCCTACATCAGGGGTATTTTATTTTCGATATCGGGGCGGGATTGACTCCCCAGTTGACGACTTTGGAGACGGAGCCGATCGTGACGGAGGTGATGAAGCAGGTGCAGGAATGGAAGCAACTCCATCCCCATATTCAATCGCCGGAACAGTGTCCTATTGTTATCGATCGAGAGCGCTTGCAAGCCTTTTTGCCAGAAAATGCCTTTAAGACTTTAGATACGTGGGCGGATGGCAAAACTTCCCTCAGACAACTCGCCCGCTACTTAAACCGAGAAATCCTGCCCGTGGCGAAGGCTATTTATCCTTGCATTCAGCAGGGTTGGGTGCAAATGCCTGCTTCGGTTCCCCTTGATCCTCACCAACAGCGTCTAGAAAGTAGTTTAGCGGCGGGAGTCCGTCCCCAAGTGGTGTGTATTGATGATGACGGGGCGATCGGCAAAATGATCGAATATACTCTCCAAGCCCACGGCTATCGAGTCACAATTATCCAAGACCCCCTCGAAAGTATTTCCCAAATCTTCCAACTCCAACCAGATTTGATCCTCTGCGATCTAGTTATGCCCAAACTCGATGGTTACGACCTCTGCGGCATGTTACGCCAATCTACACCCTTCCGGCAAACTCCGATCTTGATGCTAACTGGGAAAGACGGGTTTATCGATCGAGTCCGAGCCAAAATGGTCGGTGCTACAGATTATCTCACTAAGCCCTTCCAAGAACAGGAATTATTAATGCTCCTCGAAAAATACATTGGTCTAGGAGAACCGAATATTTAGGATTGCTATATCTACAATCATACGTGGAACAGAAGATAGACTTAGGTCAATATGATTCTTT